>NZ_CAUFYA010000010.1:0-118677 GCF_959596855.1 uncultured Butyricimonas sp. | reverse complement strand
CAAAATATTGACTTCGTGCGGGATTTGACTTATTGGTTGTCCATTTCCGGTCGCTCGAAGATATTTTTGGAAGGTATGATTTGTAGCCGGGATATTTTTTATTTCGTGTTGGTTATTTTCATGTTTTTGGCATTCACGTTCATTAAATTGCAAGGGGAACGGTTGAAGAGGACCGTGTGGCGGACGTCCGGTAGTTACTTGTTTGTTTTCGCTATGGTGTTATTGGCAGGATATGGTTCTTCACGTCCTCAAATGATGGTTTATTACGATGCAACGGCGACGAAATTGAATACCCTTACAGAGAATAGTCAGGAGATAGTGAAACAACTGGACGGGGGGCTGACCTTGACGACATACGTGAATTTATTGGATGATACTTGGTACAACGGTGCTCCAGATTCTAAAAATTACGATATGGAGCGTTTCGAGAACTACGTGCGCTTCAAACCCGAGATGAAAATCAATTACGTGTATTATTACGGGAAAGGTACAAACCAGCACTATGACAAGGTGTACAAAGATTTGTCCGTGGAAGAACGAATGAAAAAAGTATGCGAGGGATACGATTATAACCCGGAAATGTTCATTTCTGCGGAGGAGGTGCAGAAAATGGATGACATCTCGGAAGAAAACGGACGTTTTGTTCGGGTTTTCAAACGGGATAACGGTCAAAAAGCATTTTTGCGTATCTATAATGATATGTATGTCCATCCCTTCGAGAGTGAGATCACGGCGGCATTAAAAACGTTGGTCGGCAAATCACCTCTGGTAGCGTTTGTCAAGGGACATGGGGAACGTGAATGTAACGATTACGGGGATCGGGGATATGCCGCTTTTGCCAAGAATCCGACGTTCCGGAGTGCACTGATTAACCAAGGTTATCAAGTTCGGGAATTGACGCTTGGGGAGTCCGTTCCGGATAACGTGGATGTATTGGTTCTTGCCGATATGAAATCAGCTTTTACCCCGGAAGAACAAGCGAATTATGATGCTTATGTGGAGCGGGGTGGTAATTTGATTGTGTTAGGGGAACCGAAACGCCAGATATTCATGAACCCCGTGGTGGAGAAGTTGGGATTGCGTTTTTCTGATGGAATTCTGGTAGCTCCGTCCAAAGAATATTTAGATGATATTATTGCCGTGAATGTCATGGAGGGAGCGTTAAAAGCTTCGCCCTATTTTATGGATATGATAAGACGGGGATATACCGTAATAACCCCTTCTGCGTGTGCCGTTCAAGTGGTGGATGGGAACAAAGGTTTTGAAATTTCGGAAGTATTGGCAACTTCTCCCCGGGGCTCTTGGCTTGAGTATGAAACAACGGATTTTGTGAATGAAACTTCCAAATTGAATCCGGAAAAAGGAGAAGTCGAGCAATCCAATTCGGTCATGCTATATTTGACACGGGATATACCGGATAAACCGCAGCAACGGATATTCGTGCTCGGTGATGCCGATTGCTTGTCCACGAAAGAATTATCAACCCAACGGGCTGGATTGAACGGTGCGAATTTTAGCATGATCACGGAAATGTTCCGCAGCCTCTCTTATGGGGAATATCCGATAGAAACTGCTCGGGTGCGTCCACCGGATGATAATGTCAACATCCCGCAGGATTCAATGTTCTGGCTTCAGCTATTCTTTATTTGGTTGATTCCGCTTTCCATTCTGGCGTGGTGCATCATGTTCTTGATCGGGAGAAAGAGAAAATAATTTTCGAAGACTGTAGATGTGTTTTGTGAAGGAGGTGTCCGTTAATTTCGGATGCCTCCTTCTTTTGTCAAAGTGTTTTCAAAATTATGGGAAGGTTTTGGTATTTCAAATTAAGTCGTATATTTGTACAAGTTACGTGAAGGTGTACAAATGAATACGGATGATAATTTATTGATCAAACAAATTGCCCGAGGGGATGAGGGAGCATTTAAAGCTTTGTATGAAGAGTTTTTTCATGTATTGCTGGCAGTTGCTTGTAAATACGTGGAACGGGAAGTGGCGGAAGATATCGTGCAGGATGTGTTTTTTAAATTGTGGAGTACTCCTCAAAAATTTCTGCACACGACAGATTTACGTTTTTATTTGTATCGTTCGGTTCAGAACGGGTGTTTGAATTATATCCGGAACAAGAAAGTTGAGGAGGGGTATAGAAATAAAGCAGAGATGGTCACGGAAGATTTCTTTTATAATGTTTTGTTGGAAGAAGAAATTTTTATTCGGTTGAGAAAAGCTGTCGATGAACTTCCGGAGAAATATCGCGTGGTAATAAACTTGAATTTAGATGGATTGAGTGACAAAGAAATTGCCGAAAGGTTGGGTATCACGCTCGATGCTGTCAAACAGCAGAAAAAGAGAGGAAAAGAGCGATTGAGAGAGCATCTGGATCATCCTTTCTTGATATTGTTTTTGATTTTTCTTTAATTTTTTGTCACTTTTCTTGTTGTTCCGTGTCATTTAATAAAAAAATAAAATGACGGAACGATTTCAATATATTAATCACATTGCAGATTTAATTGCTTTAGAGCTAACAGGGAAAATTAGTGGAGAAGAGCAACAAGAATTGGACTGTTGGAAAAAAGAGTCTCCGGAGCATATGGAGTTATACAAGAAATATCATTCGGAGATTTTTGTGGCTCATAAATTTGAATTTGTAAAGGAACATGATCTTAGAGAAGCCTATCAAGTTTTCGAGGAGAGAACATATAGAGCCGTACGACGTAGACGGAGAATCATGTTTTATCGCTACGTCGGAGTTATTCTTTTGTTATTTACGCTTGGAAGTATCGTTTTTTTGACTCGGGAGAAAGAAGAAGTTCCTGTATTTTTAGCACAAAAGATAATGCCTGGGACTTGTAAAGCTGTCCTAACCCAACCGGACGGTTTGAAAGTGGATATTTCAAATACATCTTATTTGGATTATATTACAAATAAGTCTTTGCCTGTAGTTTCCATGGAGAAGGAGGAACTCGATACACTTCCCTTGCGTTATTATACCATTACTATACCACGGGGCGGAGAGTATTCGTTGACACTAAGTGATGGTAGTATTTTGACAATGAATTCGGAGTCAGAAATTCGTATTCCGGAGAATTTTGATAAAAGACAACGGGATGTTTACATGAGTGGGGAGATTTATTTCGAAATAGCTCGGGATACGGCAGTCCCTTTTATTGTTCATACTGATCGCGGAAATATTAAAGTTTTGGGGACTTCTTTTAATGTTAGGGATTATCAGGACGAAACTTTTCTGGAAACAACTCTTGTAAGTGGAAAAATTGCATTTAATCAATCCGAAAAGGAGGTTTATTTGAAGCCTAATGAACAGTTGCGTTTAAATAAAGAGAACGGAGAAACTACAGTGGAAATGGTTGATGTTCGTTTATATTGTTCGTGGAAAGAGGGGCGTTTTGTTTTCGAGAAGGAACGTTTGGAAAATATAATGAATACAATATCCCGATGGTATAACATTAATGTTTCTTATGAAGATCAAGCCGTGAAGGATATTTTATTTACCGGAAATATCAAACGGTATGGTGACTTGGAACAAGTGATTGAAATGTTGAAATTAATAAACAAAATTGATATCGAAGTAAAAGGAAATGATGTTTTTATAAAGGATTGCCAATAAAAAAAACAGGTAATACTCTCAATATCACCTGTTTAATTCTCCCGGAGAATGTCCGGAAAAATAGTATTTATTTGAATTACAAATGTATGAAAAAAAAGTTCAATTACAAAGACCATAGATGTGGTCTTCGAAAATGTTCTATTATGATGAGGTTTACAATCTTATTTATCTTGTTGTCAGTTCTCCAGATCAGAGCTGAAGTGAAATCACAGGAAACATTGTTTAATCTGAAGATGGATGATGTTTCATTGATAGAAGTACTAAAGGCAGTTGAATCTCAAGGTAATTATACTTGTTTGTATAGTTACAGCGAGGTAGCTGATGTATTACATCTGAGTATAGATGTAAAGAATGCAAGTGTCCAAGATGTTTTGAAACAAGTGTTGAAAGGAACGAATTTGCAGTTCAAAATTGTAGATCAAACAATTGTTATTCAGAATGTGAAATCTAAATCTGAATCGACGAAAACCGAACAGAAAAAAATTAAAGGGCGTGTGCTGGATAAAGAGCGGCTTCCACTTCCCGGGGTGACTGTTTTGATTAAAGGAACACTTGTGGGGTGTGCTACTGATACGGCGGGGCGTTTTACTTTGGTGTTACCTGAAAATAAAGATTTGACACTAGAATTCCGTTTTGTCGGCATGGAGCCAAAAGAGGTGAAATTGAAAGATATCACAGATCAGAATATTCTGGAAGGGAAAACTGATTTGTTGGTGGTGCTTATGGAACAAGCAGAGAGCCTCGATGATGTTGTCGTG
Organism: uncultured Butyricimonas sp.; assembly: GCF_959596855.1. NCBI lineage: Bacteria > Pseudomonadati > Bacteroidota > Bacteroidia > Bacteroidales > Odoribacteraceae > Butyricimonas > uncultured Butyricimonas sp. Next base: position 114,297 of record NZ_CAUFYA010000010.1, on the reverse strand, counting down.
ACGGGATACGCTAATGTTAGAAAAGAATCATACACGGGTACGGCAGTCAGAATAGAGGGGAAAGATATATTGAAGGTTGGAAACCGTAACGTGATATCGGCTTTACAAGTATTCGATCCTTCATTTCGGATTATGGAAAATAATTTGATGGGGTCGGATCCCAATACCATACCGGAGTTTTATATTCGGGGACAATCGGGGGTCGGTATTCGAGAATTGGATGTCTCGGATGTTTCTGAAGCAAAGTTAAAAAATAACCCCAACTTACCTATTTTTATTTTGGATGGTTTTGACGTGAGTGCTGAAAAAATCTATGATATGGACCCAACCCGTATTCATAGTATCACGATATTGAAAGATGCGGCAGCAACAGCTATTTATGGTTCCCGGGCTTCGAATGGTGTCATTGTTGTTGAAACGAAAGCCCCGAAAGCCGGGAAGTTAAATGTGAGCTATAATCTAGTTGGTAGTATCACAACCCCGGATTTATCCAGCTATGATTATTTTGATGCAAAGGAAAAATTGGATGCGGAGGTTGCTGCCGGATATTACGAGGTGAATGACCAGCAATCACTTCGAGAGGTTTACGCCCACTATATTGATAAGATGAATGCTATCAATAAAGGAGTCGATACTTATTGGCTGAGTCAGCCGTTGAGAACCGGTTTTAATCACAAGCACAGCTTGTACGTGGATGGTGGTAATGATGCTGTACGTTATGGGATAGAACTTCGGTACGATAACGAGAACGGGGTGATGAAGAAATCATACCGGAATCGGGTGGGAGCCGGTTTTTATATTGACTATCGTTTGAAAAATATGCAGATACGTAATCATGTTTCCTATGATCGGGTAAATGCGAAGAATTCTCCATTTGGTAGTTTTGCCGATTTCGTGAAACAGTTACCCTATAACGAGATGAAAGATGAAACGGGACACTACTTGCCGACTTTGACAATGTATGGTAGTGGTAATCCTCCCGTGAATCCGATGTTCGAGGGGAAGGAAACAAAGAATTTCGACAAGAATTATTATGAGGAATTCACGAATAATTTTATGTTGGATTGGTATATTACAGATGCTTTCCGATTGAAAGCCCAATTGGCGTTGACCAAAAGAGTAGAAGGTTCAAAGACGTTTATAGATCCGAAATCAGGTACTTTCGCAAACGTGAGGGATGATCTTGGTGAGTTGAAAGGTTCTTTAGCTGTTTCTGACGGTAAGGATTTTCACTGGACCACGAATTTGTTGTTAATGTATAACCAAACTTTCGGCAATCATTATTTAACAGGGACATTGGGCTTAAATACAACCGAAACGACGTATTACAGTACTTCAAGTGCTTACAAGGGATTCCCTTCCGGAAGTTTGAATTCCATCATGTATGCCCAGCAGCAAGATGGAAAAACACAGGAAACGGATAATCATACTCGTTTATTTGGAGCATTTCTGACGATGAACTACTCGTATAAAGATATTTACTTGTGTGATGTATCTTGTCGTTTGGACGGTTCCTCTGAATTTGGTGCGGATAAAAAGTGGGCTCCATTTTGGTCTGCGGGAGTTGGTTTGAATGTACATCGTTATAAATTTTTAAATGATAACGAATGGATTTCTCAGTTAAAGCTTACGGCTTCTTTCGGACAAACCGGTAAGGTAAATTTCCAACCCTATGCGGCCAAAGATATTTATGAAATCTATGATAAGAATTGGTACATCACGGGAATGGGCGTACAATTAATGGCTTTAGGGAACACCACACTGGGATGGGAAGTGAAAAATGCCACGAATGTAGGAGCGGAAATCACGTTGAAAGAAGGTTTGCTTTATTTGAAAACAACTTACTATCACGAGAAAACCACGGATATGATCACGGAGATCGATATTCCGTCATCATTCGGTTTCAATAAATATTTTGATAATTTGGGAGAAATCAAAAATACAGGTTTTGAATTCCAGTTACGTTCGGATATATTGAATAAAAAAGATATGTTGTTTTCAGTATTTGCCAATCTTTCCCACAATAAAAATGAGATATTGAAAATATCCAATTCATTGAGTAATTATAACGATAAAGTAAATGAACATTACGAAGGTTATAATCAATGGAATTCCAGTGACGAGAAATACGCGAAACCATTTATGAAATATGAAGAAGGTGGTTCGTTAACCTCCATTTTCGGAATGAAGTCTTTGGGGATTGATCCGTCTAGCGGGCAGGAAGTATTCGAGAGAAAGGACGGAACAATTACCTATGATTGGGAAGCAAACGAGCAACAGATAATAGGAAACACTGAGCCCGATGCTAAAGGTTCATTTGGTTTTAACTTCATGTGGAAATCATTATCTGTTTACGCTTCTTTCATGTATGAATTCGGGGGAGAACGCTACAATGATACTTACCCTACTCATATTGAAAGTGTGGATTTATGGAGACATAATGCGGATAAACGAGTTTATTCCGATCGTTGGATGCATATCGGCGACCGTACTCCATTGAAGAATATTGCAGACCGGTCGGCAGTATCTCGTCCAACTTCCCGTTTTGTTCAAAAATATAATACCCTTGATTTTAATTCATTGAGTGTTTCATGGTCATTTGAAGGCAATTGGATTAAGAAGTTAAAAATAAACACTTTGAAGTTACAATTTAATACGACAGGATTGGCTCATTTTTCAACGGTAAAACAAGAAAGAGGGACATCCTATCCTTATGCCAGAGTATATGATTTGACATTGAATGTTAGCTTTTAATCGTAAAAGTGTTGATTATGAAAAGAAATATTGTTTTATTATTATTATTCGTGTTGACGGCTTCATGTAATGATTGGCTGGAAATTACACCGAAGAGTCAAATAAGTAAGGAAAAATTGTATTCTGACGAAATTGGCTTTCAGAATGCCTTGAATGGTATATATCAAGGAGCCTCTGTTTCAGATTTGTATGGTAAAAATCTGACTTGGGGTATGTTAACAGCTATTTCTCAGACTTATAATCCGGAATCACTACAAGAGGCGGAATCTTATTTTTCTGAATACACGTATGACAACGAATATACGAAACCTATTGTTACTGCGGTTTGGGAGGGGCTATACAAATTAATTGCTAATTGTAATTTACTATTGAATGAGATAAGTGATGCTTCTCCCTCGTTATTTACTTTGGATACAGTATCTAAAAATGTGATTACCGGGGAAGCGTTAGCGTTGAGAGCCTTCTTCCATTTTGATATTATTCGTCTTTACGCTCCGGCTCCGGTGACGGAGGATGAAACTCCCCTAATTCCGTATCAGGCAGAATGGCCTTCGGAGATTAAAACGAATCTCGGCGTGACGGCTGCGTTGGAGGAGGTCATCAAAGATTTGTTATTGGCAAAAGACTATCTTGCTTTATGCGATACTTCGTTTAACAAGTCGGCCATGTCTAGTTTTGATGCTCGTTTTAATGGTAATTTCTGGCCCGCTCAAGGTGGTACTTTTATGAATTACCGGGGAATGCGGATGAATTATTGTGCAGTTTTGGGAATGTTGGCCCGCGTGTACCTTTATAAGGGAGATAAGGAACGTGCTTATCAATACGCGTGGGAATTTTATAATAAGTTCGTGTTTGGTAAAAAATGGTTTAAATATAATGCTCCCTATGACTTTACAGATGATTTGACATATCGATGTAAGAAGCATTTGTCTGATTGTTTGTTTGCTTTCTATAATTTTGACTTGCTGGATAATTATGCTGATTATACGGTATATTGGGGCGACCCGATGATGATTCAAGGTGTGGATGAAATTTTTGAAAATGACGGAGATGATTATCGTAAAAATTATCTATTGGAGAAGAAGGAGGACTGGGAGACGACCTATACCTCTCTAAAATACAGAAGAGTGAATTCATTCTCGATAGATTCCGGGGAAGGACGTGTATTGCCCAACTTGCGAATGAGCGAAATATATTATATTTTGATCGAGTGCTTGTATGAAAAAGATCAAGCAAAAGCTTTTGAATTATTACAGGAATTGAGAAGGGCTAGAGGGTGCAAGCGTATAGTGAGCTCTGCTTTGGGAATTAGTGATTTACAGGATATTTTGATTAATGACGCTCGCCGGGAATTTATAGGGGAGGGGCAGTTGTTCTTCATGTATAAACGATTGAACAAATCTATTTTGAGTGTCGGTGCGGCAGTTAATCCCAGCAATAAGGTATTTGTATTTGGAATCCCGGATAGTCAGAAAATCTATTAATTAAGAAATTATGAAAAGATATTTATATTTAGCATTGTGTTTGTTGGGGATGATCGGATGTTCAACAGACAATATTGATTTGTATCAATCAGATGGATATATTTCTTTTGTGAATAAAGAGGCGGATACACTTATGATTTCGTTTTTCCTTTTGGGAAATTTGCAGGAATACGACTTACCTGTTGCGGTTCGGTTTACAGGAGATCCTCTGCTGGAGAAAGAGGCTATTTCTCTTTCTGTGAATAAAGAAGGGACAACAGCTGACACTAAATTTTATGATTTGCCTCAACCCGAGTTTCAGGCGATGAGCCATTTGGATACTTTCTACGTGAAACTTAAAAATTTCCCGGAATTGCAGCAGAAGACGGTTACCATATGTTTGGAACTGGCTGAAAACGAAAATTTTAAACTGGGAGATCGTTATTATCGTCGGATGCATTTGAAGATAAATGATAATGTTGCAAAACCTTCGTGGTGGACTCCTGATGTCGAGACTTATTATTTAGGGGGGTATTCCGATAAGAAATTTCGGGAATTGATGACAGCGGCACAACCCGATTTGAGTAAGGTGGACGAAGGGTTAATTCGTACTTGGGCTTTGAAATTGAAATATCATTTGGAAGAACGGGCATCTTCTCCGTTAGGACCTGTCACGGAGGTTGACGGTTCATTAATGAGTGTTCCTGTCAGAGGTTAATCTAAAATGAGAAAACGATGAGAATAAATAAATTACTTTATGGAATATTAATTGCCGTTTTCGGTTTTTCATCTTGTTATGATGACAAAGGCAATTACGATTACAAGGAATTGGGCGTTAACGATATCACAATATCATTTAAATCTTATACGGTAACACCGTTTTACGGTGAGCCTGCAATATTTGTTCCGATAATTAAATATGCCAATAATGAGGTTGATACGACAATTTATAAATTTGAGTATTGTTTTGAGAAGTATGGTGTTGTGTGTACGGAGCGGAACATGAATTATGTGTTTCAAGGTGAAACGGGTAGTGTGTCCGGAATTGTGATAGCAACGGATACAACCACGGGTAAGAAATGGTATCAGTCGGTTTCTGTTTCCTATCAAAGTCCTTACGAGAAGGGATGGATAGTTTTATCCGATGATGGAGGGAAATCTCGACTCAATATGATACGCTTGAGGAATGACGAGTATCTCACAGACCAGAAATTGTACACGACGCTTTATGGTGAAGATTTGGGTACACAACCTTATCGCTTATTCTTGAATACAAAGGGAATGTCTTGGAATGAAAATAAGGAATTGCGTGTGCTACAATATGGTCCGGAGGGTTCGGTTTCCTTGAATCCGAAGAATTTGGAGAAAACAAAAACACTTGCATCGGAATTCGCTTCCGGCGAGGAACCCGATGGCTTGAAACCTGTTACTATGGGATTCTCGGCTAATGCTGCTGTTGTTGTAGGTGACAAAGGGGATATGTACACCCGAACTTATAATAATGATAAACTGAATTATAGTATGTTTGTGGATATACCGATGAAGTATAACAATCGAATATTGGATATTCAATATGTTTTGACTGATCATCCGATCCAGACTATGTATAATATTATCATATATGATCGGGCAACCCAACGTTTTATGACGATTTATGCGGCAGCTTATTATTACGCGGGTACGCCCAGTGTATTGAATCCTCCGGTTGTATTGCCTCCTAATATTCCTACACCGAACAAGCTGACAGGCTACGAGAATTTATATTCCCAGTTGTTCAACACCAGTTATTATGAAACGGGAGTGTTCGCTTTATTGAAAAACGAGGAGGGGAAAATTTTTGCTTACTCTTTTTCTTATGACACTGGCGATGATGTATGCACGGCTTTATCCATGAGTGAATTTACCGCAAGTGACAAGGTAAATGAAAATACAAAATTTCATCGTTTGAGATCCAGACCTTATTTATTTATCGCTACGGGTTCAGCCTTGTATTATTATGATTTGAACACGAATATAGCATATCCTTACAAAACTGATTTTTCCGGGAATATCACTTGTATCGAATCGGATTATATAAATAAAGACTCTGCGGTGGGTATAGGTTTGGATAATGGCGAGTTTTATTTGTTGGATGTGTCGGAAGATGTATTTATGAGCGGACAAATTCCGGAACCGATATATCATACGAAGGTGGCGGGGAAAGTCGTGGATTGTTTGTGTAAGTAGAATTTTATAAAAAATGAGATAGGTGTTATCAGGACAGGGAAGACAACCTGTCCTGATATTAGAGAACACGTTTTTTTTTACATATATGTAATTGTTTCAAGATCACTGCTATGAGATTTAAAATCATTTTTGTTTTGCTGGCAATGTTATGTATTGCCACTACAGTGGATGCTCGTAAAAAAGATAAGAAAAAAGCGAGTCAGGAGGTGAAGTTAGAGAAGAAAGACTCTAAATATGAAGAATTATTTAAAGATAAAGCTTGTGAATCGGTAAAAGGAATGCTTACGATTCATAAAATGGATGGAAAGGTATATTTCGAATTACCATTGAGTTTGTTGGGGCGTGAGATGCTGCTTGGCTCGACGGTAAGTGAGATTACGGATAATCGTTTTTCTATCGTGGGAGAAAAGCCGTATGACCCTCTACATGTAGTGTTCACGAAGGCAGATTCGATGGTTAGCCTGCGTTTGGTTACGTCTGATTTTGTTTCCCGGGATGAAAATATAATCGAGAGGATTCGGGAAAGCAAAGTTCCTGCTATTTTGAGGAATTTCGAAGTAAAAGCCTATACTCCGGATAGTACGGCAATTGTGATAGACGTTACAAGTTTTTTCTTGGATGATATCGATAATATGGGACCTTTTAATCCATATAGTCCTATCACCGGGTATGGTAGAGCTTGGATAGAGAAAGAATTTAAAGCCGGAGATTCTCGAATTGCAACAATCAAGGCTTTTTCTGATAATATTAGTGTGCAGTCTTCTATGGTGTATACCGTGAATGTCAGGGATGAGCGATATTATTATATCTATAAGCAACCTTTCACGGCACTGATGAATCGTAGTTTGATTTTGTTGCCGGATGAACCGATGAAACCTAGACTGGCGGATCCTAGAATCAATATATTCGTGACAACGAAAACTTTATTCCGTAACGAGGGGAATGGGGTAAAAAGAATTTATTATGCCAATCGTTGGCGGTTGGAACCTAAAGACGAGGAAAAATTTCGTAATGGTGAATTAGTCGAGCCTCGTAAACCTATTATCTTCTACATAGATAATGCGTTTCCGGCAAGTTGGAAACCTTACATTAAAGAAGGAATTGAAAAATGGAATCTGGCTTTTGAAAAAATAGGTTTCAAGAATGCTGTTGTTACGAGAGATTTTCCCACGGATGATCTGGAGTTTGATCCTGATAATCTGAAATATTCTTGTGTTCGTTATTCTCCTTCTCAAGTAGCGAACGCTATGGGACCTTCTTGGACAGATCCGAGGAGTGGAGAAATATTAAATGCTTCTGTCTATTTATATCATAACCTCATACAGTTGGTGCAAGACTGGCGTTTTTTACAAACTTCTCCGGCAGATCCGGAGGTGAGGAAGATAAAATTTGGGGATGATATGCTAGGAGAATGTATTCGTTACGTGGTGAGTCATGAAGTCGGTCATTGTTTGTCCTTAATGCATAATATGGCTGGTTCTTCAGCTATCCCGACAGATTCTTTACGTTCCCCGGCTTTCACCCAAAAGTATGGAACAACGTATTCTATTATGGATTATGCGCGCAATAATTATATCGCCCAACTGGGAGATAAAGAACGAGGGGTACGCTTGACTCCCCCGGAATTGGGAATCTATGATTATTTTTCAATTAAATGGTTGTATACTCCTTTTTTGGATATGCGGACTCCGGAAGAAGAAGTACCGGTCTTGTCGGCTTGGATCAGTGAAAAGTCCGGAGATCCTATTTATCGGTATGGAAAACAGCAGCTTGATGTGCACATTGATCCCAGTTCCATGGAAGAGGACTTGGGAGATAATGCCGTGAAATCGGCAGAATACGGGGTGAGAAATTTGAAATACGTGTTGGAGCATCTCAATGAATGGGTAGGAAAGAAAGACTTTGATTACTCTTTCCGGGCAAGAATGTATAATGAGGTTTTATACCAATACTTGCGGTACGTGAATCACGTGTTAAGTAATATCGGGGGTATCTATTTGAATGAACGCTATGCAAGTGACAAACGCCCGAGTTACCAGCCTGTACCCAAAGAGAGGCAAAAACAAGCATTGCACTTCTTGTTGCAGGAGATGAAAGATCTTTCATGGCTGAATGGCGAGCAGTTTAAAGAGGGGTTTGCGTTATCGGGGAATATGTCGAATTTAATTGAAGATGAATTGTTTGAATCATTGATGAACTGTCCTTTTGCTTTAAATCTATGTGCCGAAAAAACAAAAAGTAATCCTTACACGGAAGAAGAATTTATGGAAGATTTTTCTCGTTTCGTCTGGGAATCAACCCGAAAAGGAAAAACATTAACAGAAACCGAAAAATCGTGGCAGATTAAATTCTTGACTCATGTGTTTGGAAATGCAGGTGTACAGAAGGGACTGAACGAAGAATCAATGGGTGCTTTAGCTTTTACCGCGAATCAATGTCAGGTTGCTATACCGGAGGTAATCAAGGAAAGAAGTCGTTCGTATTTCGGAATATTGCCTCCCTCTATTCTAGGGCGTTTCACGAATCAAGTGGAGCAGGTTGTTCCGATTTGTACAGATAATATGACACCTCGGGAAAAAGCCGGATTCGGTTTCTTTGTAGCGGCGCAACGGAAAGGTAAGCCTATGGAGCATTTTTATTTCTCTTTATTGAAAGACATACAACGTTTATTGAAAGAGAAGGCGACCACTGGGTCTTCAGATACTCGTGAGCACTATCGTTTACTCTTGTATAAGATTGAAAAAGCGTTGAAATAGTAAGTCCTGAAAATGTGAAATGAGATATGAAAAAGATTCTATATTTTAATATACTTGTTTTCTTGTTGTGCGGATGGGGTATGCCTGTTGCCGCGAAACAAAAGAAAGAAGAAGACCGACAAAAAACGGAAATAAAAACCCCTTATCAGAAGTTTTTTGAAGGTAAGAAAAAAGTGACCAAAGAAGGATGGATGAAAGTACACCGGATAAATGGAAAAGTGTACGTGGAGTTCCCCTCTGTTTATTTAGGAAAAGATATGTTGTTTGCTTCTTCCATTGAAAATACCAGTGATAATGGAGAAGGTGTTGTCGGGCAATTTGCCGGTGCGGGAATTGTTTTCCGGTTTATCAAGCAGGATTCAGTGATACAGGCAAATATGATTAGAAATCTTCCCTTTGACACGGGTGATAATCGGAACTTGACAGATTTGCTGCAAAAATCAAATTGTGGTGGTGTGTACACAAGTTTTAAAATAGAAGCGATAAATCCGACAGATTCATCCTATTTAATAGATATGACACCTCTCTTTCTGGAAAGTTCTTACAATACCAATCCGTTTTCCGGTTTTTCTGGAAATTCATTGTTCGGTTTTGTATCCAGAATTCATAATTACAGGGCGGAACGTTCGTTTTTGAAAGATATTGATGCTAAGGCATGGAACATAAATGTAAAATGTGAATTGAGTTATAATGTCGACCGTTTAATATTCGGGGCGTTTTTGAAAGATAAAGATGTACCCGTAACGGTAACTGTGAACAAGATGCTGACCCTATTGCCGGAAAATATGATGCGTCCTCGTTTGGCAGATCCCAGAATAGGTGTGTTACCCGAAAGGAAAATGAATTTTTCGGATTCGAAGGACGGGGCAAAGCAAATTTACCTTGCCAAGCGTTGGAGAATAGAACCAGTGAGTGAAAGCGATTATAAACAGGGGAAGATAGTGGAACCCCGTCAGCCGATTGTTTTTTACTTGGACTCTCTGATGCCTGAATTTTGGAAACCTTATGTCAGGGCTGGTGTTGAGGCTTGGAATCAGGCTTTTGAAAGAATCGGGTTTAAAAATGTTGTTCGAGTGAAGGATTTTCCCGTGAAGGATACGACTTTTGATGCTAATGACATTCAGTTTTCCACGATACGTTTTTCCCCGTCAGTATTATGGATGACGAATATACAGACTTCATTACATGAAGATCCGAGAAGCGGGGAAATTTTGAATGCGTCGATCTATATACACCAGAATTTGATTTATGCGATGATAAAAAATCGTATGGTGGCAACCATGACGGTGGATTCCTCCGTGAGGCATGTCTGTTTGCCTGATTCGGAAGTCGGTAATATGATGAAGATGCATGTGATGCAAGCTGTTGGAAAATGTTTGGGGTTGGCGGAGAACTTGGGTGCATCCTACGCGTATCCGGTGGATTCATTGCGTTCGGCTTCGTTTACAAAGGAATACGGGTTGAGTCCTTCGATAATGGATGATCTGGTTTATAATTATATCGCTCAGCCGGAAGATGTGCAAAAAGGCGTTCTTTTGGAGCCTAAAGGTTTAGGAGTATATGATTTTTTTGCCATAAAATGGCTGTATGAGCCTATCTACGGGGTACAAGATTTCCAAGAGGAACTCACGACACTTGACCGATGGATTAAAGAGAGCCAACAACAACCTTACTGTCGATTCGGTAGCAAGCAGATAGGATATCCTGTTTATGATCCTTCCGTGGCGCGAGGAGATTTGGGGGATGATCAAGTAAAAGCGTTGGGGTATTTGCTGAAGAATGCGAAAATAGCTGTTCAACACTTGAATGAATGGTATGCGGAAAATGACGAGAACTTACAGATGCGGGCAGAACTGTCCCAGTATCTGGACGGTCTGCTAACAGGTAGAATACAGGATGTGGCTAATATTATCGGTGGTATTTATCTCCGGGATGTGAGAAATGGTGATGATAAGCCTTCTTACGAAGTTATTCCTCGCGAGAAACAGCGTGCTGCGGTAAAATGTTTACTTCAATTGACAAATGAATTCTCTTGGCTTGACGATAATATATTGATGAATGAATTAGAAATTCAAGACAGTCGGGGAGATTTAATGCGACAGTTGGTCGTGTCCAGTTTGTTTGCTCGAATTAAACCGGTTGCCTTGTGTACGGAAAAATCTAAAGAGGCTTATTCGATTCGGGAATATATCAGTGATCTTTATCAATGGGTCTGGGGAAAAACTTTAAAGAACCAAAAACTGACTAGGAATGAAATGGATGTGCAAAGAGCTTTTTTGACAAGCGTTATACAAACTTCTGCGGTAGATGCTTCCGTATCATCTTTCGAACCAGTCGGTCAGGTTGCGTTAGTTACTCCTGAAAGAAATAATTTAGCCGCACGTTACTGTAAGACTGTTTTGGAACAAATGGTTCGTGACAGGGCAAAAATGCAGCAAAGTGGTTTCAGTCCGATACCCATGATTCAACAGAATAATTATCCTGTTGCCCATATTTATTACAAAATGTTGTTGGATATTCAACAGTTATTGAAAACGAGAATACAATCTAGTTCCGGGGCTACTCGTCAACACTATGATTATTTGTTGTTTAAGATAAGACGGGCTTTGGAATTGAAATAATCTATGTAAACTGTATCAGTGTTTATTCGATTTTAAATAAAAATCCCATTACTTCCCGAAAAAGTAATGGGATTTATTAAGTTGTATTTACTTATTCTATATCCTTAATAATATGTATCGCATTCAAAGTCAGAGGAAAACCGATATATGGCAGGCATTGAATCATGGCAGCGATGAGGGTTTCCTTGTTGTTTCCCGCTTTAAGGTTGCCTTGCGCGTGCGATTCGATTTGCCGTTCTGCACCGAGGGTTGCCAAGATGCAGAGGGATAATAATTCACGAGTTTTAATATCCAGTCCGCTCCGGGTGTAAAAGTCGCCGAAACACATTTCCGTGAGGAGGCGGGGAAGAGTGTCATTCATTCCGGCGGGGAGAGTTTTCAACGCTTCTTTCATTTTTTCGCCGTAGAGCGCGTGTTGGATTTCTTTCCCTTTCTCGAATCGTTCTTCCTCTTTCACGGTTTCTTGGGATTCCAACGGTAGGGCGATACCACGTTCTTTGAATACCTCGTTGAGCGTGCCAAGTGCGTTCAGTGTTTTCGGGAAACCGATAAACGGGGCGCACAAGTAAACTAATTCCCGCAATTCAACGGGAGTTACTCCCGCATTCAAGGCTGCCCCAGCGTGGGCTTTCAGTTGTGGCAACGTCTGCATCGCGGTTAATGTAATGCAGGTGATCATCTCGCGTGTTTTCATGTCCAGATTGTCGGTGCGGAAAATATCCCCGAAGATGAACTTCTGGAGAATATCCATCATTTCCGGATCCGAACCTTGTCCGGTTAATGCTTCTCCGCCAAACAAGGTGGTATAATTCTTTTTGCATAACTCGATTCTATCCGTATCTTTTTCATTTTTAGGCGTTTCTTGTGCGAAAGTCGAAATCGTTTCCGAGTATTCCTCGTCAGTCACTTCGCCCATCCATTCCGTGTTGTTCTCGCTGACTCTGGGCGTAATTCCGATATGCGTGAAGCGGCTGTCCGGGGCGGCTCCATGCCAGTGAATCGTGTTGGCGGGGATATTCACCACGTCGCCGGGTTGTAAGCGTCGTGCCGGTTTACCTTTTTCTTGGTAGTAACCGATGCCTTCCGTGCAAAGCAAAATCTGACCTATCGTGTGCGAATGCCAGTAATTGCGTGTTCCCGGGGCAAAAGTGACATTGTACACGTTACATTCGTACTCCGGTTGACCGGATAGGTATTGCAACCAAGCTTCCCCGGTGAAATTTGCCGTAACGGGTGTGCCTAAACCTAGCACCGGCTCCGTTTTCTTTGTAGATGCTTCCATCGTTAATTTGTTTTGATTATTATTTTTACTGTAAGTGCCATTCTTGCATGAATTTGTAAATGTCATGACCATGCAAACCATTATTAAAACGAAATTCTTTCTCATGTGTATTTTGTTTTAGGTTAAAATTTCAGTTTAATTCTATCCGATTTCTTTATTACAAAGATATTTCACCTCGTGTGATAGGATGGTATATGGATTACGGATGTTTGTACCCATTTTACAGGTCGGGAATAAATTCATAAAGAAAATTTTTAACTTTGTATCAGACATATAATAATAGAACCCATGGACGAGATATTGAATATTGAAACAATAGACCAGTACAATAAGCTGTACAATCAGGAAACGTTGCACCCTCTCGTGAGTGTTGTCGATCTTTCGAAATCAAAAGAGAGAAGGTATTGCCGGATGAATTTTGGTCTTTACGCTCTCTTCTTGAAGGAAGTCAAGTGCGGGGATATGCGTTACGGGCGTAATTATTACGATTACCAAGAAGGGACGGTAGTTTGTATCGCCCCGGGACAGGTGGTCGGTTTCGAGGACACGGGCGAGGTCTATCAGCCGAAGGGGCGGGGATTGGTGTTTCATCCCGATTTGATTCGGGGTACGTCATTGGCGCGGGATATCAAGAATTACTCTTTTTTCTCTTACGAGTCGAACGAGGCTTTGCACCTTTCGGAGCGGGAGAGGGGAATCGTGCTCGACTGTCTGAACAAGATATTGATGGAATTGGAGCACTCGATTGATAAGCATAGTAAACGGCTTATTGTCACGAATATCGAGTTATTGCTTGATTACTGTACCCGTTTCTACGAGCGGCAGTTTATCACTCGCGAGAGCGTGAACAAGGATACGCTCACGAGGTTCGAGAATCTGATAAACGAGTATTTCCAAAATCAGGTACAGACGGAAGGATTGCCTTCCGTGAAATATTTTGCAGATAAAATATGCTTGTCACCCAATTACTTCGGGGATTTGATTAAAAAGGAAACGGGGAAATCGGCACAGGAATATATCCAGTTGAAATTGATAGGTGTCGCCAAAGATAAAGTGCTTAACCCAGCTAAAACGATCAGCCAGATCGCTTACGAACTGGGATTCCAATACCCGCAGCATTTCGTGCGTGTTTTCAAAAAGCGGGTGGGGTGTACCCCGTCGGAGTATCGGTTGCAAGGTTCGTGATGTTTTTTTTCAATGTATTATGGAGAATAAAGGCTATCGAAAACAACCTTCGCGAAATTAACTTATCCAAAGGCGAAGGGAAGTTACCAGATTCCATAACACGTGTAGAGCGATAACATGACCGAATCCTAGCTGAATTCTTGTGTGCCAGAAGATTAAGGCTCCGGCGAAGATAGCCAAGAAGAACGTTATAGGCATGTTATAGATATGGTATATCGTGAAAAGAGTTGCCGATAGGTAGAAAATAACGGTAGGGTGGGGATTCCATTTGTAAAAGAAATGGAAGTTTGTGGTGATAGATATGCATAAATATCGATTACTGGGTGTGGTTTCCGGTAATTATAGTTTATTGTATAAAATAATATAAAAGACATACTTCAATAGGGTATATTACTGTAATATTATAGTTATTTTCTAGGTATCCGCTCCTATTCACTTCCCATTCTACTCCCATTTAAAGTCTATTTTAATAAAATATTTATTGTATTTTATTTGCATTTAGATGGATTTTATTATATATTTGTCCTATCGGATATTTGTTATAGATAACGGTGAATGATAGGATTTTCTTATGATTTGACCGATAAGTAGGTATGTATGGTGTAAGTAAAACAAGGAAGGTATGGCTACATTAAATGATTCTTTATTGAGTGGAGCGTCAGGGAAACTTGATGGCTACGTGATTTATCGGGTGGGGAAGAAGACGTATATGCGGAAATTGGCGGAGAATGTGTCTAACCCTCGTACGGACGGGCAGACGATGCAGCGGGCGAAGTTGCCGGGGGCACAGACGATGTATCGTGCGATGCGGGATGGTATGTTGAAAGATGTGCTTGATGTTGCCGCTCGCGAGGAAGAGCGGCGTTCCGGTTATCATTGGTTTTTGCACGCTAATATGAACGTGTTCGGGAAAGAGCACTATATTGATTACTCGAGATTGGAATTGACGGCAGGGAGTTTGCAATTGCCTTTCGAGATGAAAATGATCGAGGGGGACGAAACGTACGCTTTGTTTAGTTGGATAGATAATTCCGGTTCGGTGACGGCACAGGCGACAGATCGGTTGCTGGTAGCTGCGATCTTTGACGATGAACCGTATAGTCCGGTGGTGTTGGAGATGGATAGGTCGTGCAGGGGTGACGGTGCGGGAGTCGTGAATTTGCCCGAGGGTACGTGGAAAACGGTACATTTATATTGTTTTTTCGCTTCGGAAACGGAGAGGCGTTATTCCCCGTGCCGGTATTTTAGTATTAGTAAATCTTAAAAAGAAACGGTTATGGCTATATTCGATTCGACTATTTTTCGAGATTTGTCAGGGTCCGTGGGAAACGTGACTGCGTATAAATTGGGTGACAAGCAGGTGGCAAGGGCAAAGACTTTTGTCGTGCGGGATGCGAAGTCTTTGGCTCAGTTAAAGCAGCGTTTGCGGATGAAAGAGGTTGCCCGGCTTAGGCGGGGGATTGTGGGGGTGTTGCCCTTGGGGTTTTGTACTTCGTCAAGGAAGGTGTGTTTGAATGGTTTCTTGAAAGAGAATATCAAAAAAGTGGAGGTTGATGATGATTTGAACGTGACGTTCGATTTGTTGTCCCTTTCGCTTTCTGCCGGGGAGTTGGCGTTGCCGTCGATACAGGCGGAGGTTGACGGGGATATGCGGCGGGTGATGTTTCATTGGGTGAAGCAACCGTTGATGCCTTACATGTTCAAGGATGACCGTTTGTACGGGGTGGTATATGAAAGTGGCTTGCGGAGGTGTAGGAAGGTGGAGTTGGGGACGAGGGGTGTGAGTGGGGATATGGCGTGGGAGTTGCCGAAAGATTGGGACGCGGGGAAGTTGGTGGTGTACGGTTTTGCCGTGAGTGCGGACGGGAAGAAGGCGTCGGGGACGTTGGGCGTGTGCCGGAGTTGAACAGGATGTGGTGGCTCGTAAAGATGTCGTAAGATGGATGATTTTCAAGATAGTGATGTGTTGGTGAAGTCCTTGCGGAGTGGTGAGGAAAGGGCATTCGTGTATCTTTTCGATAATTATTATGACGGTTTGGTGAATTATGCCGGGCGTATCGTGAAGGAGGTGGAGTTGGCAAATGATTTGGTGCAGAGCACGTTTTGTAAACTTTACGAGGATAGGAAGGTGTTGGATGTGCGATTGTCGATTAAGTCGTATTTGTATAAGTCCGTGTATAATAGTTGTTTGAATGCGATTAAACATCAAAAGGTTGTCCGTAATTATATCGACCGTGAGATGTTGGATTTTTATTTCGAGGAGGTTGTCCAGCGACCGGAGGTAGAGGTGGAATTGCTGGAACAGGATATAAGAAAGGTGCTTGAAGAGGCTGTAGAACGGTTGCCTGAGCGTTGCCGGGAGGTATTTGTCTTGAGTAAAATGGAGGAATTGTCTAATAAGGAGATCGCGGAGAAGTTGAATGTTTCCGTGAAAACGGTTGAAGCACAGATGACTAAAGCTTTGTCCCGTTTGCGGAAGGATTTGGAATGGTTACTTTGTGTTATTTTTGTTACAAATTTTTGATTCGGGCGTAGGGGTTATCCTTTTCAGAGTTGTCATATATGTATAAAGGAAAATACTATGGCAAACGAGATGGATGAATTGATATGGCGAGTGCTTGACGGGAAGGCTTCTCCCGGGGAGATTCGCCGTGTGGCGGAGTGGGTGAAGGAGTCCGGCAATAGGGCGTATTTCCGACAGTTGCGGAAGGTCTGGAATCTGGTGAATGGTCCGAGTGTTACCCCGGAACGGAAACGGGTGGAGTTGGAGCGTTTTCGGAATTTCATGCGTCAACAGCCCGTGAGAAAAGAGAGGCGTTTGGTTTGGAAAGAGGGGTGGTACAAGTATGCTGCCGTTATAGTTATTCCTGTTTTGATAGCTGTTTATTTGTCGTGGTACGAGTTTGCGCGGGAGGATACGCGGGTGCTTTTGAACGAGGAACCGGTGTATCCGGGTACCCGTCAAGCGATATTGACTATCGCGGGCGGGGATACGATAGCCTTGCCTCCGAATCGGGATGTGGATATTCAATTGGCTGGTCAAGTGCGTGTTGTCGGTTCGGGAGAGAGTATCGCTTACGAGTTGGGCGAGGGGGAGTGCGCGAGTGAGGAGCGGTATAATACGTTGACGACTCCGGTCGGGGGTGAGTATCAAGTGGTGTTGTCCGACGGGTCCCGGGTGTGGTTGAACGCGTTGACACGACTGCGTTACCCGGAGATATTCAAGGAGGATTGTCGTGAGGTGCATTTGAGCGGGGAAGCTTATTTCGAGGTGGCGCATGATCCGGAGCGTCCGTTCGTGGTGGTGGCGAACGGGGTGGAGGTGACGGTTTACGGCACACGGTTTAACGTGAATAATTACGGGACGGACGTGGTACGAACCGTGTTGGTTGACGGTAAGGTGGGAATACGGGTTATGGAGTCGGGCAAAGAGGTGGTGTTGAGCCCGAATGATATGGCGGAGTTTTTCGAGGTGTCGCGGTCTGTAAAAGTGAGGAAGGTTGACCCGTACGTGTACACGGCGTGGAAGGAGGGTAAATTCGTGTTTGAGGATGAGCCTATCGAGGAGATTATGAAGCGTTTGAGTAACTGGTATGGCATAAAAGTTCTTTATGCTGACGAACGGGTGAAGAAGCAGACGTTCACGGGGGTGATTACCCGTTACACGGAGGTGAGTAACGTGTTGCATTTGATCGGGGAAACGGCTGTCGTGCGCTTTCAGTTGAATGGAAATGTCGTGACCGTGGGTACGTGATAAAAATAAAACCGGTAGTTATTGGGCTAACTACCGGTAATAGATTGATGCGTTTGCATCAAAATGTCAAACTAATTGCAAAGTTATGAAAAAATTTGAAGAATCGGGAATTTATGTCGCGAGAGGGTGTGTATTGCTGTTATTTTTGTTGTTTACGACGGGAGTTATGGCGCAACACCAGAAGGTGACGATCGACGTGAGAGATGTCGGTGTACAGGAAGTGTTTAAATCCATTAACAAGCAGACGGGGTTGGATTTCGTGTACGGGGCGTTGCAGTTGAAAGAGCTTGGTACGGTGACACTTCAGATGAGGGATGTGACGGTGGAGGAGGTGATGGCGAAGTTGTTTGCCGGGACACAGTTCGAGTACAAGTTTGAAATGAAGTCGATTGTTATCAAGAAAAAGGAGAAGAGGGATGAGGTGAGGAACCGGAGTTTGAGCGGAAGCGTGAAGGACGAGAATGGAAAACCGTTGCCGGGCGTGACGGTGGCGGTGAAGGGGATTAGTTTGGGTACTGCCACGGATAAGGATGGGAAGTATAAGTTGGTTTTCCCGTGGGTGGAGAAGCCGGTTATCGTGTTTTCTTTTATCGGTATGGAAACTTTGGAGGTCAAGTACGCGGGCAATGACACGATCAATGTGGTGATGAAGGAGTGTGTCGCTGAGTTGGAGGAGGTGTTGGTGCAAACGGGTTACCAGTCGATTGACCCGAGAAAGAACACCAGTGCTGTTACCACGATTAAGGCCGCAGATATTATTACTCCGGGGTTGCAGACGATAGACCAGATGCTGGAGGGGTACGTGCCGGGGATGGTTTTTATGCAGAACACGGGACAGATTGGTGCCGCACCGCGTTTGCGCGTCAGGGGGACTTCCACCGTGTTGGGGTCGCAGGAGCCGTTGTGGGTGATTGACGGGATCGTGCAAGAGAATCCGGTGAACGTGGATCCCTCGCAGATTAATGATTTGGATTTCGTGAATCTGTTGGGGAATGCCATATCCGGCTTGAATCCGGAGGACATCGAGCAAATCGACGTGCTGAAGGATGCTTCGGCAACGGCTATATACGGTGCCCGTGCGGGGAATGGCGTGATCGTGATCACGACGAAGAAGGGGAAGGCGGGTCCGCCCTCGGTGTCTTATTCGTTTTCCGGCACGTATACCCGTCGCCCTTATTACACGGACCGTGCTGTGAACGTGATGAATAGCGAGGAACGGATTGATTTCTCGCGTGAGTTGATTGCCAAGCAGACGGTTTACCCGACAATTAAGACTTGGATCGGGTACGAGGAAGCGATCAGGAAGTATTACAGGGGGGAGATTTCTTTCGAGAAGTTCCAGCAAGACGTGGGGTATTACGAGCGAGTGAACACGGATTGGTTCGATCTGTTGATGCAGAATTCATTCTCGCATAAGCACACGCTGAGTTTGTCGGGCGGAACGGACAAGACGAAGTATTACGCTTCCGTGGGGTATAGCGATATGAAGGGTGCCGAGCGGAGGGAGAAGAATAAGTTGTACTCGGTCAGCTTGAAGGTGGATGTGAATTACAATCGTTTCGATTTGCATTTTGATATGAAAGGGAACGTGGGAGAGAAGAGATACACGCCTTCGGATGTGGGTGTCACGGAATACGCTTATAATACCACGAGGGCTCTTCCTGCCTACACGGAATCGGGTGATTACTGGTATTACGCGCGGGAGGGAAGCGATAATACGGGGTATTATCAATTGTTTAATATCTTGAAGGAGGTGGAAAACAGCACGCAGGATATTGATTCTCACGGGATGACTTTTACCGGAACGTTGGGGTACCGTATCATGGACCCGTTGAAGTTTGCCTTGACGCTTTCTTATTCGGTGAATAACACGGAACAGGATATCTGGCACGGGGAGGATACTTATTATTGCAGGAAGTTGAGGTCGAATATGCCGGATGGCTCGGAGAATCTTAATTATAATAGATTGCCCGTGGGTGGGGAATTGCAGGAGAAGAACACGAGAAGGAATGCCTATACTTTGAGGGGACAGTTGAATTTTAACAAGTATTTGGATGTTGCCCGGAATCACATGATCGTGGCGGCTGTAGGTGGGGAAATGTCTTCTAACAAGTACAAGGGGCTGGAACAGACTTATCGCGGTTTTTTGAAGGAACGCGGGTTGCAGATGGCGGAGATTGATTTGAAAAAGTACGTGAAGTACGCGGAGTGGTTGCAAACGGCAGAGGCGAAGGGGATTCGTACTGATCAGTTGACGAATATGATTTCGGGGTATTTCACGTTGTCGTATAGTTACAAGGATTACTATACTTTGAATTTTAATACCCGCGTGGATGCCTCGAACAAGTTTGGTTCCCGCGCGAATGATAAGTTTTTGCCGATATGGTCGGTTTCCGGGAGGCTTAATTTGAAGGAGGCGTTTATGGAGCGTGCCAATTGGGTGAACACGTTGGCTTTGAGGGCTTCGTTCGGTTATCAGGGAAATATGCTGGATTCGGAAACGGTGGAAACTGTAATAAAGCGGGGAACGCATGACAAGTATTTTAACGAGTACGCTTCTACGATTTACAAGTATCCCAATCCTTTGTTGAAGTGGGAGAAAATTTCCAGCGTGAATACGACTTTGGATTTTGCTTTTTTGAAAAATAAGATCCGGGGTTCTGTTTCTTATTATTACAAGAAGACGAGGGATGCTTTTTTGAGCAAGAAGGTTTCGGAGGTTAACGGAATAGATGCTTACGTGGTGAACAAGGGTACGTTGACGAATCGGGGGATGGAGCTTGCGTTGAATTTTATCCCGGTGAACACGTTTGGCGGTGGTTCGAAAAACGGTTTTCGTTGGAGTTTTGATCCCCAGTTCGGTCAGGTGATTAATAAGTTGCTTAACAAAGCTATAAATAACGGCAAGAAGCAGAGTTTGCGCGACGAGGATAATATTACTTACACGGATTATTTGAATGGAAGGGTAGAAGTTGCCGGTCGACCGTTGAATAGTTTCTTCTCTTACCGTTTCGCGGGTTTGGACCCGGCGGATGGCCGCCCGATGTTCAGTGGCACAGAGGTTAATTACACGGTGAATGGAGAGGAAGTGCTGGGAGAAGATGGCGAGGTGATCACGAACAAGAGTCGTTACGCTGAGATGACGAAGGAGCAGGTGTTCCTGGAAGTGATGGATTATTCCGGTTGCCGTGTGCCGAAGTTGCAGGGAGGAGTTCGTAATACATTTTCTTATAGAGGATTTGCGTTGGCGTTGAATTTGAGTTATAGTATAGGTTCCAAGGTGCGTTTGTTGAGAATGTACCCGAATATTGCCAAGGAGAACGGAACGTTGGCTCCACAGCCGATGGAGAACGTTCGCCGGGAGTTTTTAAGGCGTTGGAAGAGCCCGGGGGATGAGGCGTACACGAATGTGCCGGGGATTATATCGGATGATGAGTTCGTGAAGTCTTTGTCTAACGGTTGGTGGCGTAAAGAAACGTATTCGTTCGGGACGAATATCTGGCAAATGTATGATTACTCGGATATTCGTGTCGTGAGCGGGAATTATCTTAAAATACAATCGGTGTCGTTGCGTTATAATGTGCCGACGAGATGGTGTAACCGGTTGTTTTTGAAAAGTGCTTACGTGAGTTTGTCGGGTACAAACCTGTACACTTGGGGGGCTAAGGCGTTGAAAGGGCAGGATCCTTCCACGCAAACGGGTAGTTCGACGAAAATCGCGCAGTCCGTGCGTCCCACGTATTCGTTTAGTTTGAATGTAACTTTTTAATCGAGTATGGTTATGAGAAAGATGATTTATGTTTTGTGGCTGTGTTGCTTGGGTGGTCTTTTTTCCGCTTGTAGCGGTTTTTTGGAAGAGTACTCGCAGGATTTGACTTATATACAGACCGTGGATGATTTGAATGAGCTTTTGGTGGGAAGCGGTTATATTTCAAACACGTCGGATTTTTTGCCTATGTTGCACGTGATGGATGATGACACGGAGTACGTGAGAAAACCCACGACGCCGGGATATTGGGGGTTCCATTATTGGTTGGCTAATCCTTTCGTGTCTAGTGCCGGGGTGGAGCAGAAGGACGGGGTGTGGTCGACGTTTTATAAATATCTGGCGGCGATTAACGTGGTGATGACTAAAGCGGAGGATTTCGCGTCGGAAGGCGAGGCGTATAGAAAAGTGAAGGGTGAAGCTTATTTCTTGAGGGGGATGGATTATTTTTATCTGGTGAATTTGTACGCGAAGCCGTATTCCGCCAAGACGGCGGCGAGTGAACCCGGTGTGCCGTTGAAGTTGACGGAGTATGTCGAGGATAAGCATTACGTGCGGGCTTCGCTGGCTGAGGTGTACGCTTCGATTGTTTCCGATTTGAAGAGTGCTGCCGTTTATCTGGAGGGAACGACGCAAACAACGAAGAGAAGGGCGAACGTGGACGCGGCACGTGCTATGTTGAGCCGGGTGTACCTGTACATGGCGGGAGAGGAGAATTGGGAGAATTGTGTGGCGATGTGCGATTCCGTTTTGAAGAGTAAACGGTACGATTTGTATGATATTAACGAGCATGAGCCCAAGAAGGATTTTATTTTTTTGGATTCCCCGGAAACGATATTCACGCAGGGAAAGTGTAGTGCCCGAAACCCGATATTCATGGGACAATCTCAAGTAGCTACTTATATGCTGACACAGGATTTGCTGGGGAGGTATGATGCGGATGTCGATTTGAGGTATTCTCATTGGTTTAATAACGTGAGGAATATCGGGTGGATTTGGATGAAGTATTCGCCTTTAACGCCGGTTGTTTCGACGATGGTTTCGAGCGAGTTTTTGCTTCGGTTGCCGGAGGTGTATTTGAATAAGGCGGAGGCATTGATTATGTTGGGACGCACGGAGGAGGCGGTAGAGGTGTTGAGGGCGTTGAGAGAAAAACGTTTGGTGGAGGGGACAATGGATGTTATTCCCTCGAATCAGAAGGATTTGGTGGATTTCGTGCGGCTGGAACGCCGTTTGGAGTTGTGTGGGGAGGGGCACCGTTGGTTTGATTTGCGGCGTTACGCTATTCACCCGACTTTCCCGGAAGAGAAGGAGATTATACACGAGTATGTGAATCAATCGGCACGTATCGGTTATTACAGGTTGGCTCCTTATTCCGAGAATAGCGGGAATTGGGTATGGCCGATACCGGAGTACGCGATTACTTTTAATGACGGTACGTTGGTCGCTAACGAGAGGGATGGTGCGCCTTTGGTTGAATATTAAAAAAGAGAGAGATGAAAAAGATTTTATTTGTATGGATGCTGTGTTGCGGGCTGATGGCTTGTAACCGGGATGATAAGGATACTCATGTTTCTTATAAAGATATGGAGTGGTATGTGGTGGAGGATAGCGACGACGAGTTAGACCATTTGATTTACGAGGTTTATAAATCTACGGGGATTCCTCTTTTTTACAAGGACACGATTCGGAGTCGTACGGAGGTGAATGAATGGGGGGGAGAGTACACGCTTTACCAGATATTGAACCCGAATTACATGATAGAGGGTATGTCTAAATTGTGGACATTCACGAAGTCGACGGACCGGGAAAAATTGAAGAAGGGGGTGGAGTTGTTTCGGGATGAGGTGTATCCCAAGCTCCCGAAAGGATATCGCTCGGCGTGTTATCTTTTGGTGGATCAGTTGCGTCAAAAGGAGTTTTATACGGATGTCGTGGGGGCTCGTAAGGGGATGAATACGACGGTTATCGGTCGGGTGGCAGAAGTGGACGAAATGTCCGAGGAGGAGCGGGAGCGTTTGGCTTGGGAAGTTGTCGCGGAGGAAGTGTATGATAGGATCCAGTTGAATTATTCCAAGGAGGTGGATGCGTTTTTTCAAGTGAGTTTCGTGCTGTGCAAGAAAAAAGACGTGTATTCGGATATTATCACGAAGTTCAAGAGTAATATTCCGAATTATAATGCCGGATCGAATGGGGCGGCGACAGACCCGAGGGAGGCCGGTTTCTTGCGCTGGTGGCAGAGTAAAAGGTATACACCGGAGTATAAGGATGATGTGTGCAGTTATCTGATAGAGGTGTTGATGGGTGATGACGAGGGGTTCGCGGAAAGGAACGCAGGGTTTAAAGGATGTCTCGAGAAATATGATATTATAAAAAGTATTGCCGTGGAGATGGGGCTTAGGAAATAAGTTTTTGTGTGGTGCATTTTGATGATGGTAAGGAGGTGTGTTTGTACACACCGCCTTACCCCTAGAATATATTATGTTGTATGTAAATGAATTGTATGAAAAATCCAATTGTAAGAGTGGAACATTTATCTCATCGTTACACGGTGCAGTGGGCGATAGAAGATATTAATTTTGAGATTGAAGCGGGAGGAATCGTGGGATTGTTGGGATCTAACGGTGCGGGTAAGTCAACGACCATGAATATTATTTGCGGGGTGTTGAATCAGACTCGCGGGGAGGTGTTTATTGATGGGGTTAATTTGAGAGAACATCCCGTGGAAGCAAAAAGGAATATCGGTTTTTTACCCCAAAAGCCGCCGATTTATCCGGATTTGAATGTCGAGGAGTATTTACGGTTTTGTGCGGACTTGAGGTTTGTCGCTAAAAAAGATATTCAGTCGGCGGTGAACCGGGCAATGGCACGTTGCGGTATCACGCATTTCAAGGATCGTTTGATACGGAATTTATCCGGGGGATACCAGCAACGCGTGGGAATAGCCCAAGCTATCGTGCATGACCCTAAGTTCGTGATATTGGATGAACCGACTAATGGTTTGGACCCGAATCAGATCGTGGAGGTTCGTAATTTGATTCGAGAGATTGCCTCGGATCGTACGGTTTTGCTTTCCACTCATATTTTGTCGGAAGTGCAGGCTACATGTCGGGATATAAAGATGATCGAGTGCGGGCGTGTTGTTTTCTCCGGTACGGTGGATGATTTTGACAATTATATCAAACCTAACACGTTGTTGGCATGTTTTGAACGCCCTCCGCTGGAAGATGAATTGTTGGCCGTGGAGGGAATCACCAAGGTGAAAAAAGTGAACGAGAAGAATTATCGCCTGTGGTTTGACGGTGGGCGGGATGTGTCAAAGGATGTGGTGAAGTGCAGTGTGAAGAATGGTTGGGAGTTGGAAGAGATTCGTTTCGAGAAGAGTTCTTTGGATGCCGTGTTCGCAAAATTGTCAAATAAAGAGATTCGTGAATTATAAAACGTGGAATGATGAAAACAATATATAAGATAGCGAAATTAGAGTTAGCTAACCTTTTTTATTCTCCGATCGCGTGGTTTATATTGATAATATTCATGTTGCAGATGGGTATTAATTTCGGGGAGATGATGGGGTCGTTAGGACGGTTCCAAGAGTTGGGACGGAATTTAATGAATTTGACGGCGAGGGTGTATTACGGGGGAATGGGTGGTTTGTTGCGCGGGGTGTCAAGTTCTTTGTATCTTTATATTCCTTTGTTGACGATGGGGTTGTTGAGTCAGGAGTTTAGCCGGGGGTCGGTGAAATTACTTTTCTCTGCCCCGATTACCAGTTGGCAGATTGTGCTTGGAAAGTATGTCGGCATTATGATATACGGGTTCTGTTTGATGCTCGTTATCGGGGTGTATGTTGCCATCGGTTGGGTGACGATTGAAAATTTTGACTGGCGACCGGTGCTGATCGGGATGTTGGGGTTGTATTTTTTGCTGGGAGCTTACGCGGCTATCGGGCTTTTCATGTCTTCGTTGACTTCGTACCAGATTGTTGCCGCTTTGGGGACTTTTGTCGTGTTCGCGTTGTTGAATCTGGTCGGAAGGGTCGGGCAAGATATTGAATTCGTGCGGGATATCACGTACTGGCTTTCTTTGGGCGGGAGAGTGAACACGTTTTTGCAGGGCATGGTTTGTAGCGAGGACGTGTTGTATTTTGTTATCGTGATCGCGATGTTTCTTTCATTCTGTTTTTTGAAGATCCAGCTGGGGCGTGCCCGTTATTCCGGTTTGTCCAAGATGATGCGTTACGGGGGAGTGTTCGCGGTGGCGATGCTTGCCGGTTACGTGACTTCTCGTCCGGTGTTGAAAGTGTATTATGACGGGACTTACACGAAGGCGAATACAATTTCCGAGGCTAGTCAGGATATCGTGAAACGACTGGACGGGGGAATGACGATCACGACTTACGTGAATCTCTTGGATAATGTTTATTCTTTTTCCCGAAAGGGTGTTTTGAGTGATATGGCTTTCTTCGAGAAATACGTGCGCTTTAAGCCGGATATTAAGATGAAGTATGTTTTTTATTATGATGAGGTGGATAATCCGAAATTGGAGCAGATGTATCCCGGTTTGAGTGCCGAGGAGAAAGCGAAAAAGGTGGTGAAGGCTGCCAATTTGAATTTGGATGATTATTTGTCCCCGGAGCAGATCCGTGAGCGTGTGGATCTCTCTGAGGAAGGGAATCATTTTGTTCGTATATTGGAAAGGGATAACGGTCAGACCGCCCGCTTGAGGATATTTACCGATATGCAGAAGCATCCTTCGGAAACGGAGGTTTCTGCAACGTTGAAACGTATGGTTATGAAGTTGCCTAAGGTCGGTTTTTTGAAAGGGCATGGGGAACGTTCTATCACGAGAAATAAGAATCGGGATTATTCTTTGTTCGCTTATGGCAGATATTTCAGGCATTCGTTGTTAAATCAAGGGTTTGATGTGGTGGAGTCCGAATTGGAACCGGAAAAGGATAATTTGCAGGATATTGATATTCTGGTGATAGCAGATCCGTTGGAAGCGTTTGAGGATTGGGAACTAGGGCAGTTGTCGGATTATATTGACCGGGGAAATAATTTGATTATAGCCGGAGAACCGAAGAACGATGAGTATTTAGCTCCTGTGTTGGAAAAGTTCGGGATTCGGTATGTTCCGGGGACATTGGTGCAACCGATGGAAGAGTTTCCTGCCGATTTGCTGGTGGTTCGTTCGACGTTGGCGGGAGCGAGATTAAGCAGGGTGAGTGCCGGTTGGCGGCGTTCGATTTTTACCATGCCGGGGGCTATGGGAATTGATTCGGTGGCAGACAAGGGATTCAGGATGATTCCTTTGTTGGTATCTCGGGATTCCGGTTGTTGGAATGAGGTGGAAACGACGGATTTCGTGAATGGAACCGTGAAGTTGAATCCCTCGGCAGGAGAGAGGGAAGCCCGGATGGTAACGGCGATGGCTCTTGAAAGGGAATGTAACGGGCGAAATCAACGGGTGTTGGTGCTGGGGGATGCCGATTGCATTAGTATGGGCGAGCTTTCTGCAGTCCGGAGAGGTATACGGGCTTCGAATTTTTCGTTGATTCAAGGGGCATTTTGTTGGTTGTCCGATGAGGAATTGCCGGTAGATATACGACACCCGAACCCGATTGACAATAAAATCTTTTTGGGAATATCTTCGGGAACATGGGTGAAAGTGTTCGTGAAATGGATTCTTCCTTCTGTTTTGTTGTTGTTAGGGATGATTTTGCTTTTGCGCAGGCAAAGGAAATAGAATAATTGATTTATACTAACAACCGGTACATTTGACTTTACGATATTATGGACTTTTAGACCTTATGGACAAGAGGGCGTGTTGCGACACGCCCTCTTGGATTTTAGGCATATTATTCGAGTTTTATTAAATAAAATTCATGTAAAAAGCTGCAACTTCATAGGTACTTTCCTCGTATTTAACAATGTTTACGTTACTATTTTCTCTAAATGAATGAAAATTGGTCTGAAAGTTATAGATTTTTATTTAAGAAGGGTGTTTAGTTTCGTTTTGTAAGTAAAATAATTAATTCATGTTAAATATTAAGTTAAAATCGAGTTTTGAGTCACCCTTTTTGCCCTTTTAGGTGTTATAAGGGTGTAAGTTGAAATTAATGTATCAAGCAGTATGTTGAAAATTGTATTAATCGTAGGAGTATTATTATTCAATCTTGTTGGAGTGGAAGCTCACGAGAAGGAGATGGATTCATTGGATAATTTAGTGAAGAGGTTCGAAGCGAATCCTGCGGACCCACAGACCACCATCAAGTTGTTGAAGGAGTTGAAGAGTCAAGGCAAACCTAGTGGTGATGTCGTGAACAAGTATTTTCAGACGCAGCAGGAAGCTGATTATCTGAAGGATTACAACTGGTCGATTATCCGTGATTTTGTGGATGACGTGAATGCGCCACAAATTAAATACGTGTTTAACAATCAATCCAAGTTCATACAGCGTTTTTCTAAAGACGATGTGTTCCAGAAATTGGATAACGTGTTCGTGGGACACTTGGAGCGGTATTATAACTCGAACCGGACGGAGTATAACAAGTACTTGGATTTCCTGAGAAATACAGGGTACGAGCATTACGATGTGGTTTCGGATTATTTTTACATCAAGCAGTTGCGCGCGGAACGGAAGTCTGAGGACTATTTCTACAAGGCTCGTAAGTTGTTCCGTTATTTCCCGGAAAACCGGAAAATGATCAAGGAGATCACCGATGGTGCGTTGGAGATCATGAATGATGTTTCCCGTTTGAAGGTTATCCAATTGTGGGCAGGCAAGACCGTAGAATCCAAAAAAGATTTTGATGCGCTTTATAATTATGTGCTGATTTCTAACAAATGCGGATTCGGTGACGTGGCCAAGAAATATGCCCAGATTGCGACTTCTGTTGCAGAGCAGTCATCTAACCAGATGTTGTTGGAGAAAGCAAAGAAATTGAATCAGTTGATTAACTAGGTATAAATTGAATCGAATAGTAGGCGGGGGGTGTCAAAACACCCCCCGCCTGCTATTTCAGAAAAAAATGTTATCTTTGTATGAAATCAAAAAGGGATGCTTATGAAAAAAATTCTATTATTAGCAGTTTACTTGCTGACGTTGGGGAGTTTGACGGGATTGAAAGCACAAGCAAAAGAGACGTTGGTGAAAGTAGGGGATGATGTTCCGGAGTTCGTGGTTGAGATGTTTGACGGGAAGAAAATCGATATCAAGGATTTGAAAGGGAAGATCGTGTTGATTAATTTTTGGGCGACTTGGTGTCCGCCTTGTCAGGAAGAGTTGAAACGGGTTCAGAAAGAAATTATAGACAAGTTTAAAGGGAAGGATTTCGTGTTTTTAGCGATTTCACGGGAGGAAACGAAGGAACAGGTAGCTAAATTCCGGGAGAAGAACGGGTATACTTTTCCCATGGGATTAGATCCGGAACGTAAGATTTTCGAGAAGTTTGCCACGGCATCAATCCCGCGCAATTTTCTTGTTGACAAGAAGGGAAAGATTGTAGCTATCGAGATCGGTTACTCGGAGAAGTCTTTTAATGAGTTAATCAAGAAGATAGAGAAGTTACTGGAAAAGGAATAACGAACAGGAAAGAGGATTTTTGAGGGTGTGTTTCAACACACCCTCTCGTCTATAAAGTCTGAAAGTCCACAAGGTCGTAAGGTCAAATGTGTAGAAATTGATAATCACGAGAGTAATAGGTATTCGGAAAAATATAATATCTTTGTGTTGCAAGATATGAATAAAGGATCGTTTATTAATTGTGTTGCCCCTAAGATGGGAGGAATGTGTATAATTCTTATATCTAAGTAATTACATTTTTTGAAATATGGTAATGCATTCATAATACACTAATTTTATGGGTGTTTTTAAACGATCGTTTATTTATATATAATGTTGGGTGATAAGAAAATAAATATACGTCAAAAAGAGGTGTTTGATAAATGCTTTCGTGTTTATTATCAAACACTTTGTTATTTTGCGTATAATTATTTAAAGGGGCAGGAAGAGGCGGAAGATGTTGTACAAGAAGTTTTTGTTAAATTGCTTGACGCGACAGAGAGTTTTGATGACGAGGAGCACTTGAAACATTACCTTTATAAAGCGGTTCGGAATGCATGTCTGAATCAAATAAAACTCTCGGGCATTCGGTCTGAAATCCTGAATAATATACAAAAAAATACCCTTCCCGACGAAAATGATTTTTTTTGTAGTGTGGTTCGGGCTGAGGTCTATGGTGAGATTATGGCTGCCATTAGTGAATTACCGAACGAGTGTGGACGTGTTTTTAAGTTGGCATATGTGGAGGGTTTTAGTAACGAGGAGGTTGCCGAGCAATTGTCTATCAGCGTGAACACGGTAAAATCCCAGAAGAATAAGGCAAAGATTCAATTGCGGGAGAAATTGAAAGGGTTGTATCCGGTATTGTTGCTTTTCTTGAATATATAGATTTTTTTTTTTTCTTGAGTTTTTTTTCTTGAAAAATAGTTGTTTATAAAAAAAGATTACTTTTTCAAGAAAAAAAACGGGTTTCACGTAATCCTTTTTTTCGAGTTATTTGTATTAGGGCAAATTTGAAGAAAGAGATGAAGAATCCATTTAAGTTTGCAAAGGAATTATTACGGTATAGCCGGGGAGAACTTTCAGGACGAGAGAGGGAAGAGGTGGAGAATGTGCTAGAGGAAACAGAGGGATTGAATGAATTAGTGCGGGAGCTGGGGGACAAGGAGCGTATCAAGGAGGAGTTGAGGGTAATCCGGACTTTTGACACGGAAAAAGCGTTGAAAGAAATAAACCGGAAGCGTGGAAAAGGACGGCGTTTATTTATACCGTGGGTGGCAGCGGCTTCTGTCGTGGTTGTTGCCGGAATGACAGCTTTGTTTTTGTTGAATCGTGTTCCGGAGAA
Organism: uncultured Butyricimonas sp.; assembly: GCF_959596855.1. Taxonomy (NCBI): domain Bacteria; kingdom Pseudomonadati; phylum Bacteroidota; class Bacteroidia; order Bacteroidales; family Odoribacteraceae; genus Butyricimonas; species uncultured Butyricimonas sp. The sequence goes on along the minus strand of NZ_CAUFYA010000010.1, from coordinate 83,582 downwards.
GGCAGCGAGCGTACCTGTTGTGGCAAGAGTGGAACCCGGGAAAGCGAAGGTTACTTTTGAAATGGCTTCCGGGGCTAGATTTGTGTTGGATACATTGACCTCGACGATTCGTAATGATAGGGCTAACGTGGCTTTTGAAAACAGTGACGGTACTCTTCGGGTTGAAGAGCAGGTCGATACCGTGGGTGATAATCTTCTCGAGGTTGGAAGGAATAAGATATTAGTTCCTTATGGTGGTACTTATTCATTAATTCTGGCAGATGGAACGAAGGTATATTTGAATTCGGGGACGGAGTTGGAGTTCCCCTCTCGTTTTAGTAAAGAAAAACGGCAGGTAATTTTGAAAGGTGAGGCTTATTTTGAAGTGGCTAGAAATGAGAATAAACCTTTTATAGTGCAGGTCAACGAGATGGCGGTAAAGGTGTTGGGCACATCTTTTAACGTGAAATCTTACGTTGACGAGCCGGGTGTATACACGACGTTGGTTGAGGGTAGTGTTGCTATTGTTCGCGATGGGCAACCGGACAAAGTGATTGTTCCGGGCGAACAGGCTTACTATAACAAGGGCGTTGGTACATTGAGTGTTAACCCGGTAGATGTGGCTGAATTTATTGCTTGGAAGGATGGTTTCTTCTTGTTTAAGGATCTGCCTTTAGAGGAAATCCTGCGTATCGTGTCGAGGTGGTATGACGTGGAGGTGTTTTACGTGAATCAGGGAGCGAGAAGCGTGGTGTACAGTGGTAAATTGCCGATGTATTCTTCTATCGAAGACGTGTTGAGGAAGTTCGAAATCTCGGGAGAGGTTCGGTTTGACTTAAAAGGAAGAGTTTTAATGGTTTATGACAAATAACAAACGGGATTGGGCAATCCCGTTTGCGATTACTCACTCGTTGGGCAACGAGTAGAATAAATGTTTAATTTAAATGTGATACAAATCTATGAAAAAAAATTGGGACTTGTTGCCAATAATATGGCAATACAGGAAAACTAAATTCTTTTTGTGTATGAGAATCTTGATGATTTTATTGCTGATCGGGTCTTTGCACCTCTCGGCAAACAGCTTTTCGCAGACAAGGGTGTCTTTAAATATGAAAGACGCTACGGTGCAGGAGGTCTTTTCCAACTTGGAGAAGATGACGGATTACACGTTCCTGTACAAGTTGGATTTGGTAGGCAAGTGTGGAAAAGTGAACGTGGAAGCCACGAATAAAGATTTCAGTCAATTACTGGAGGATTTATTGAGTCCGCTCGGGTTGTCTTTCAAGATTGATGACAAGGTGGTTGTAATCACGGTAGCGCAGGCTAAAGATGAAAAGAAGATGATCACGATTAAGGGGCGTGCGTTTATGGCAGACAGTACAGGTGTTGCCGGGGCGACTGTCATACTGAAAGGTACTACTACCGGTGTGATCACGAATATGGCGGGAGAGTTTACCATAACTATCCCGGAGATGGATTCTCCTGTGCTGATTTTTTCCTTTTTAGGGATGAAGACGCGGGAAGTGAAGTATACCGGACAGAAGATGATGATGGTATTGATGGAGGAGGATACGAAAGCGATGGATGAGGTGGTTGTTACCGGGTATCAGCGGATCCGTAAATCTGATATGGTGGGTTCTACTAATACAGTGAAGAGAGAAGATTTGTTTTATAACGGAACAAATTCTATAGAACAAATGTTACAAGGGAAATTACCGGGAATGTTGGTTATGAACACGAGTGGTTTGGTCGGGAAACGGCAGAAAGTACGCGTGAGAGGTACTTCAACTTTATTGGGGAACCAAGAGCCGGTTTGGGTAGTGGATGGAATTATTCAGGAAGATCCACTTCCTTTTAAAACGACAGAATTAGACGGTTTAGGTAATATATCGCAAGATAATTTCGATATGGTTAGGGATTTTGTGGGGAATGCGATTGCCTGGTTAAACCCGAATGATATTGAAGATATTACCGTGTTAAAAGATGCTTCTGCAACAGTGATGTATGGTGTAAAGGCTGCTAATGGTGTGATTTTGATTAAGACGAAACGAGGAGAAACAGGTAGAATGTCTGTCAATTATAGTGGGAATTTTTCTATTACGCCTCGTTTGACCTATAAAAAGATGAATTTGATGAATTCAAAGGAGAGAGTTGATGTGTCACGGGAAGTTTATGAGAGAGGATTGACTTCTCGCCTTGATTTAGAACCAGTGGGATACGAGGGGGCTTTGAAACGCTATTTGTCTAAGGAGATTTCTTATGATGAGTTTAATGATGAAGTAAAGCGGTTGGAAACAACGAATACGGATTGGTTTGATATACTGTTTCGTAATAGTGTGAGTATGAACCATAGTTTGAGTATTTCGGGAGGGACAGATAAGATTAGTTATTATGGCTCGATTAATGCAACAACAAATAAAGGTACGTCTATTGGAAACGAGAGCACGAATTACAGTGCGGCATTAAGTGTTAGTACTAAGTTGGGTAAAAGAGTTAATTTGAGTTTACGCTTGAATGGTTCTACTGCTGATACGAAAGGTTATTATCAAGTAGATCCTTATAATTATGCATCTAAGACGAGTCGAGTGATTCCGTGTTTTACGGAAGAGAATAAATTGTTTTTTTACCCGGAAGTTGGTAATAAGATGATGTATAATATTCTACATGAACTTTCAATGACTGGAAATGAAAATACGACTCGTAATATGGGGGTGGCTGCAACATTTCGTTGGGATATCTTAGAGGGATTGCAATTCGAGAGTTCATTCGGATTTAATACTTCTAATTCAATGGGAGAATCTTTTGCTGACGAGAAAAGTAATTATATTACGCATATAAGAGGGTATGAGTTTGGAACTCAACTTCCTTCCTCTACATTGTATAAACGTTCCACATTGCCTCATGGAGGAGAATTGAATACAACAGAAAACCGTAATTACAATTACACGTGGAGAAATTCTTTATCTTACAATTACGTGCTTGCGGAGAAACATCGTTTTAGTTTGATGGTAGGGCAAGAGGTTCGTAGTAATAAATATGATGGGATTTCTACTACTGTTTACGGGTATTTGCCGGGGCGTGGTAAGACTGTAATGTCGCCTCCTACAATAATAAAAAGTGCAAATGATAAAGATATAGCTAATAGTATTCTTGAAAAGCATCGGACCTTTGTAACGGATAGAGAGGCTAATTTTCTGGGATTTTATGGTAGTTTTACTTATGGATTTGGAGAAAGATATATTTTAACAGCAAGTGTGCGGTCAGATGCTTCCAACCGATTCGGGCAAGATACACGAAATCGTTTTTTACCAGTGTGGTCTGTTGGAGGGCGTTGGAATGTGAATAATGAACCGTGGATGCAGAATCAACGAGTGGTCAGCGATTTGAATTTTAGAATTAGTTATGGTTGGCAAGGGAATGTGGCTGAAAATTATGGACCGGATTTGATTGCACGCATGGGTAGTGGTGGTGATGCGATTGATGCTTTTCGTACGGGTGAATATATGATGTTTATTAAGTCTTTGCCATACGGAAATTTGCGTTGGGAAAAAACGAAGACTATTAATTTAGGAACAGATTTCGGGTTATTTCAAAATAAGGTAACGTGGACATTAGAGTATTATTACAAGCAAACTGAAGATATGATTGTGGAGAAATCGGTACCTTATGCTTATGGAGTGACTACAATGCCGATTAATGGGGGAAATATGACCAATCGAGGTTTGGAAATTTCAGCTAGTTTTACTCCTGTACGTACGAATGATTTTGTATGGAGTATGTCCGTGAATACGTCAAAGAATTTTAATAAGGTGAAATCAGAAATGACCGAAAATCAAAGTTGGAAGATGGCAGCCGGTGGAAGTATAAATAAAGAAGGCTATGCGGTTTCTTCGTTTTGGGCATTCGAATTTAAAGGTTTGAATCCGGAAACAGGTTCGGCAATGTTTGAACTTCCTACATTGGAGGAGTGTCCGGAAGCGTTACTTGACGCCACGGCTTTTATGAAATATATGGGTACGTTAGAACCCGATTTTTCAGGAGGTGTTTCCATGTCTTTCCGGTATAAGAGTTTATCTTTATCAACTTCGTTTAATTTGCAAATCGGGGGTAAAAAATTCTTGTATAAAGTATTTGATGATGCCATTATACAAACTACACCAAGTGCCTATTATAATCTTCCACAAGAGATGACTAAAAGATGGAGAAAGCCGGGAGATGAAAAAATCACGAATTTACCATCTTTGCCTTCAAGTGAAGTAGCGTATTATAAGCTTCCGAATGGCAGTTCGGGATATTCGGCAGAGATGTATAATTATTCGGACGCACGCGTGGTGAATGCTTCATTTTTGCGTTGTAACGGTTTGTCATTGAATTATACACTTCCGGGAAAATTAGTGAAAAAAATGTATTTGAAGAATTTATCTTTTAGTGCGTCTGTAAGTAATCCGTTTATAATTGTTAGTAAGGAATTCAAGGGAATGGATCCAGAGGTGGCAACCGGTTCGCAGCCTATATCTCGCACGTTTTCATTAGGTATTAATATTAGTTTATAATTAATGGATGGTATGAAAAGGTTTTTTAATTATTTGATATTAAGCATTCTTGTTATAGGAATGAGTGGTTGTGGAGATTTCTTGGAGGAATCTAGCTTGGATGAAGTGCGACCAAGTACAACTGATGATTTGGAGCAATTATTGTTAGGAGAAGGATATTTGAGACAAGATTGTTTGTTTCCCTATTTGGAGTTGTTAACAGATAATGTTCAGAGTAATTATACACCGGATGTTCGAATGCAAAATCTTGTACAACAGGGTATACCCGTGTATTCTTGGGATCCGGATATGTTTGAGAAAATGACAGAAGCGGGTGCTTTTGGTATTGATACTTGGGAGTTATTATATTCTAAAATAAAAGGATGTAATGTGATTCTTGGTATGCATGACAAAGTTTTTGGCGAAGAAAGCGTGAAGTTGAATCAACGGGGACAGGCTTTAGCGTTGCGAGGTTTTTATTATTTTTTATTGGTAAACACTTTTGCAGAACCGTACACAAAAGAGGGAATAGACGTGAATAAGGCTTTAGGGGTTCCATTGATATTAAGTGCTGAAGTAAAAGATGATTTCCCTGCCCGAGAACCTTTGGCCAAGGTATATGGACAGATTGAAACAGATTTGTTGGAAGCGGTTGATTTGTTGGATAAATATGGGCAAGATAATGTTATTTTTAAAGTAACTCCTTTGTTTGTGTATAATTTGTTATCGCGAGTATATCTTTATATGGGCAATTGGGAGAAAGCGGCTGAGTATGCTTCGGTTGTGATAAGAAGAAAACCGCAGTTGCGTAGGTTGGCGGATTATGCAGAAATAAATGAGTTTTTTGGGACAGCGTCATTTGATCAAGGAAATGGAGGTGTATTGGCTTATAATAGTCCGGAATTAATTTGGGGATATGGAGATGATAAAATTGATGAAGCATTTTTTTCAGCTCCGGATACTTGGACTTACCCGGGTTCCTTACCGGTTTTTAACGTGGACAAGGATTTTTTGGATAGTTATGATGCAAATGATTTAAGGAAAATAGCCTTTTATCGTGTTTGGGTAGAATTTAACTGGGAAACCATGACTGCTGTTACAGGAATTTTAGGAGGACAGAAAGCAGATTGGTGGAATGACCATTCATGTTCGTCAAGAGGAATGCGAACAGCGGAGGCTTATTTGAACCGTGCAGAAGCTAACATACGATTGTTTTTGGAGAATGGGGATGTGCAATTAAAAGCGAGTGCTTTACAAGATTTGAACTATTTGCGTCAACATCGTTATATACAGCCATACGAGGATGTTACGGAGGTTGTAGATTTGTTAGGATTTTGTTTGGAAGAACGTCGTAGGGAGTTAGCTTTTGAGGATCATCGTTGGTTTGATTTGCGCCGTTGCGGGATGCCGGAATTTGTACATGAATACACGATTACTGAAGGGCAGGTTCAAACGAGTAAATTAACGCGGGGTAGTAATCGTTATACCTTACCGATTCCTAAAAAAGTATTGGAGAAAAATCCTGCTTTAATACAAAATCCACAATAATATAGTAATGTTGAATAAAAATACATGGAAGTTATGAAGAATATATTATGGTTGTTTTTAGGATGTTGCTTGTTGGCAAGTTGTTGGGATGAAGGGGAATTGGCTCCTACACAAGAACCGGAATTAATTTATGGAAAATATACTTTGCCGCAAGGGAATCATGACTATGATGATGATATTGTTAAGTTTTATAGACAATATAGTTCATTAATATTGTATAAATTCACATCTAAAGATTTTGGTTGGTCGCCTACAAGTAATGTTGCTTGGGATATCACTAGAGATACGGTTTATGATGAGTATACACAAGGTTTAAAATGGAATGCTGTACCGGCAGATGAACAATATGTCGGAGAGCAATTGGAGTTGTTAAATGAGAAGTTTTTAAATTACTTGTCAGATACGTTTTTTTATTTATTACCTCAAAAAATACTATTATGTAGTGTTATTGAACGCCTTCCAACACATTTGGGATATGACCCTACGCCTGACGAACGTGCACCATTTAATGTTTATGTCGGTTATTATCATCTTGCTGTAAGTTGTGGGAACTCAAAAATTCTGACAATGACAGCGGAAGAGCGAAATCAATTTAAAATAGATGTATGTACCGCTTATTTTGAAACGATTTTGAATGTATTGGAAAAGCCTCAAGATTTTTTCCTAATATCTACTTATATGGATGGAATTGCAGAAGATGCAATTTATGAAAACGGATTTTTGGAGCATAGTAGCCGAACCAGTCCAAATGAAGATTGGTTTGACTATATAAAATTAGCCATCGGAAATTCAATTGAAGAATTGGAAGCAGAGGGAGGCGTATTAAATGAATCGATAGACGTGAATGGTAAGATTCGTGAGAAGTATACTATTATGACAGAATTTTTTAAGTCTAAGTATCATTTTGATATACAGGCGATAGGAAATGATGTTGAACGTTGAAAATAAAATAGAGAGTGCGGGGACTCCCGCTCTCTCGTAAATTGAAATTATATGAGAATTGCATATAATAGTGTCGTGTTGTTGGGGATATTGTTACTGGTGAGTACTTTTACTTTATCTGCTCAGGATAAATTGGAAATATCGGGTAGGATTAGAGTGTTGAAATCCGTGGAGGTAAGATTGGAAAATATTGAAGGAGAGATTTTGCAAAAGACGACAGTTGAAAATAATATTCCATTTTCTTTGCCTGCCTGTAGAATAGTGCCGGATGTTTACCTGATTTGTTTCGGGGAAACAAGTCAGCCGATTTATTTGACGAATACTGAGGTGACGATAAAAGGATTTTACGATTGTCAGAATGTGGGGAATAGTTCGTTGGATTTCACGGGGATTGACAAGTATTATGAATTGTTGAAGTGGTTGCCGAAGGAGCAGTTCGCGCAAGATAAGACGATAGATATGGGTGTGAAAGGGAAGTTGGAGGGGAATATGTATAGTGCCTTGGCGTATATCGCGGATATGTCAACTTATGAGCCGAATAAGTTGTTGTTGGACTGTATGGCGGGGAGAGCGTTGGAAACGGCTTCCGGGAAGTGGTTGAAGCATCGGGCGGATAGTTTGTATCATTATTCGATAGGAGCCCCAGCGTACGATTTCACATTTCAGGATGCTAACGGGAAAAAAGTGAGTTTGAGTGATTTTCGCGGAAAATTGGTTCTTGTGGACTTTTGGGCTTCATGGTGCGGACCGTGTCGTGGGGAGATGAAGAAATTGGTACCGATATACAACGAGTTGAAGGGGGATGATTTGGAATTTATCAGTATATCGTTGGACTCGAAAGAGAAGAATTGGAGAAAGGCATTGGAAGAGGAGAAATTGCCTTGGGTGACGTTGTGGGATGAAGAAGGTTTTGTTATCGGTAACAAGCCGAACACGATTCAACGGGCGTATGGTTTTTATAGTATCCCGTTCATTGTTTTGATTGACAAGGAAGGACGTTTGCTGGCAAAGGATTTGAGGGGAGAGCGGGTGAAAGAGGAGATTCTGAAAGCCAGAAGGAGGGGATTTTAGATTTATGATTTACGATTTTAAATTTTAGATTTAAGATTTGAGGTTTTGATTTTGGATTAACGATTGGTGAGAACGAGTCGTATTGATATTGTATTGTAAAAAAGTAAAACTGTAAGAGATGAAAAAGTATTTTCTGTTATTAATGGCAAGTGCATGTATCAGTGTTGCTGATGCACAGTTGGTGAAACAGAATGATCAGGGTGAAAAGAAGCAGGCTGATCTGGATTGGTATAATTGTTCGTTTGAAAAGGACGGGGTGTACGGTGCGGAAATAAACAAGGCGTACGATTTCTTGAAAGGGAAGAAAATCAAGAAAAGACCGGTGGTTGCTTTGATTGGGACGGGAATGGACGTGGAACATGAAGATTTGAAGCAGGCGATTTGGTTTAACCCGAAAGAAAAGGCTAATGGAAAGGATAACGATAAAAACGGTTTGGTAGGGGATATCAACGGTTGGAATTTCTTGGGCGGTAAAGACGGTCAAGTGATGGAGAGTACGATGCGGGAAGGTGACCGGGAGTTTTTACGGTTGAAAGACAAGTATGCCGATTATATATTCGATGGGAAGGATTATTACAAGGTTATTAATGAGAAGATGACGAAGGTGGCTGCCCCGGAAAATATAGAAGAATATAATTATTTCCGTAATAAGGTGTTGCCGGAATCCCCGATGGCAGGTAGTTATGCCGGGTGGCAATTGACTTATTTGATAAGGGATTATGCTGCTAAGTTTGACCGGATGATGAAAGAGCGTTTTCCGGGAAAAGAGTTGACCCAAGAAGAATTCGGGATTTGTTATGACCCGAAAGCACCTCGCGATTCTTTGTCTGAAGTGGCGTTTATGATGTGTGCTTATGCTTTTAGTGTTTATCAGTCAGATAAATGGGAAGATGTTTATAAAGGGATAAAAAGTGGTGCCCAAATTGAATTGTCTGGTAAAGAATACAGGGAGAAAGTAGAGCGTTTCGGGTCAGATGGGCGTGCCGAAATCATAGGAGATAATTATCTGGATATAAATGATAATAAATACGGGAACAATGTATTGTTGACGACAGATGCTGCGCTCGGTACTATGGTTGCCGGTATTGTTGCCGGTAAGAGAGATAATGGTTTGGGGGGAAACGGTATTATGGATGAGGCTGAGATTATGGCGTTGCGGGTTATGGCAGAGGGGGAACCTTATTTGAAAGATATCGCGTTGGCCATTCGTTATGCCGTGGACCACAACGCTGATGTTATCATGTTGCCGGTTCAGAATACGCTTTACCCGGAGGAACAGAAAAAATGGGTTAGTGATGCTTTGGAATATGCGGAGAGTAAAGGTGTTTTCGTTGTTTCTCAAGTGTGGGATGCGGCGCAGGATTTGGCAGAGGAAACTTATTTCCCGAATCGTTGGATGACGGGTAAAAAGGAATTAACGAATTTGATGATAGTTGCTTCTTCTGATAAAGCGGGGAATCCGTCCATGGATTCGAATTATGGAGCCAAAGAGGTGGATTTGTTTGCCCCGGGTAGAGATATTTATTCTACCTACACGGGAGATACTTATCAAACTGGAAACGCTATCGGGTTTGCTGCCGCAACCACGGTGGGGGTCGCTGCTTTGATGAAAGCGTATTACCCGGAGTTGACCGGAACGCAGATTCGAAATATCTTGTTAGAGTCCGTGACATCCAGAAAAGATGCGGAGGTTGAAAAGGCTATTGTCGTGAATGGTCAACGGACACAAGATTTATTCTTGTTTGGAGATTTGTGCTTTTCCGGTGGGATTATTAATGCTTATCAGGCAGTAGTGGCTGCTGATAAGGTGTCTAAATAATGAATTATGAGAATAGGAATTAAGATTATTCTCGGATTGTTGTTGTGTTTGATTGTTGTGCCGCTTTCGGCACAACAAGTCAAAAGCGTGATACCGTACCGGATGGTGGGGGGAAAGATGATTGTGGATATGAGTGTGAATGGCAAGGTGCGTTCGTTTATATTCGACACGGGGGGACAGATGGCTTTGACCGGGGAGCTTTGTGAAGAGTTGAATATTTCGGTGGTGGATTCGGTGAAGGTGACGGATGTAAACGGAAAAGAGGTGGGACTTCCCCGGGTGCTAGTGTCTAGTCTGTTGACCCCGGATGAGCGAATTAATTTCTCCGGAGTTCCGGCAATGAAGTTATCAACACCTTCTCCTTTCGAATGCTTCCACGCGGACGGATTGATTGGGAGTGATTTGCTTAAAAATCTGATTGTCGAGATTGATGGTAAAACTAAAACGATAACGGTAACTTCTGCCGAGCAAGCATCGACCGTTTCTTTGCGTAAAATGCTTCCGTTTTCGGGGAAAGGATATATGCCGATTATCACGTTGCAAGCCGGGGCGGGAAATAGTTTGGTTGCCTTATTTGACACGGGGTGTCCTAGTTTTTTGTCCTTGAAGGACACGGACTACGAGGAGCTAAGTGCTAAAAGTGCTTTTGAGGTGAAGAGTGAAGGAGTCGGGGGAGGCTCTATAGGTGTCGGGGGGATGACAGAGTCAAAGGTTACGTATCGAGTGGAGTTGCCGCTTTTGTCGGTGGGAGCGACTAAATTCAAGAATGTGACGGCGGAGACTTCAACGCCGCCTTACACGTTGTTGGGGGTGAAGTTGTTGGAATACGGTAAGGTAACGATTGATTATTCTCGTAAACGCTGGTATTTTGAGCCTTACGAGCAAGAGTTTGACATGGCAAGTAAGCATTATAACGTGAATTTGCAAGTGAAGGATGGAGATTTAGTGGTTGCTACGGTATGGACGGATATGAAAGGAGTGGTAGAACCCGGTGATAAAGTGCTAAAGATAAATGGCAAACCCACGGGGAAATATGATTTTTGCGAGAGTATTATCATGGGAATACCGGAATTGAAAGCGAAGAAAAAGACGAAATTGACAATTCTCACTAAAAATGGGGAGAAGGTGATAGTGTATCAAAAAGAATGAGGGGATTTGCTATTTATGATTTACGATTTATGATTTTGGATTTATGATTATGAGGAAATTGGCGATAATAGCCGGGATGTGTCTGTTGGGGATGACTACATGGGCACAATCGACGAAACGTGTGTGTGACACGATACATTACGAGTTCGTGCAGAATAAGATCATTATTCCGGTGACGGTGAACGGGGTGGCAGTGAAATATATCGTGGACACGGGAGGGCAGACCGGAACGGATTGGGAGAACGTGCAGAAGATGGAAGGTGTTGCCACGGGAGCCTCGAATCCTATTTCCGATTTGAACGGGATGAAACAATTGTATCAGGTGGCGGAAGTGAAAGACGTGCAGTTGAGCCCGAATTATAAGTTGTCAAAGATGAAAACCATGGTTTTCCCCGTGGGCGGATTGTTTCAGGCGTTGGGGGTAGCCGGAATCCTTGGAGGAGATGCGTTTGCCCAGTCGGTGGTGACGTTTGATGCGAGGGAGCAAATTATGGTGATCAATTACCCGTATCGTCCCGAGCGTTTGAAAATCACGGATGGGGTGGAAATGTATGGAGGGACGACTCATCATTCAATCGTGAAAATGGAGCTAGGGGAAGTAGAAAAAGAAGTGTTGTTTGATACGGGTGCGGACGGCTTTTTGTTGTTGAATGCTGCTGTTTTTAAAGAGATAGAAGAGAATGGAAATGGGGAAAGAGTGGCACGAGGTTGCGGAATTAATGGAATAGGATTGGAAGGATTGTGCGACCCGGTGGAGATAGAGAAAGTCAACGTGAAAGAAATGATTGTTTTAGGGAAGAAATTCACGAATGTCGGGAGCGTGATTTCAGAACGTAACTCTACCCTTGTTGGGGTTGATTTGTTGAAATACGGGAAAGTGGTGATTGATTATATGCGGAATCGCTTGTATTTTTTCCCTTTCGATTCAGGAGCTTCGGATATGGGCGGTGCGCCTAAAACATGGAACGTGGGTATTTTGCCCGCTAACGAGCGTTTCGAGATTACCACGATATGGGATAGCATGAAAGATGTGGTGGCTTTGGGTGAGCAAGTGATTGATATTAACGGTACGGATATCACGGGATTCCCGATGAGTCAGCCGGTGATTGATGGCTTGATGAATGCTATCGTGGAGGATACTGCTTATATTATTGTGTTGCGGGACGGAAAGAAGGAAAAGATAGAGATTAGGAGGGAGTGATTTTATTTATGATTTTGGATTTACGATTTATGATTATGAGAAAATTAATGATGATATTGGGGTTGAGTTTGTTGAGTATAACGATATGGGCCCAATCGAAGAATACGTCCGTGGAGGTAAAGGATTACCGAGAGGTGGACGGAAAGATTATTTTGGAAATGGTGGTGAACGGGGTGATGGCTGATTTCGTTCTGGATTTGGCGGGGCATAATGCAATATTGCCGGAATACGTGGAAAAATTGAATATCGATGCGAACGTGAAGGGAGATTTCCGTTACGATACATTTCAATACAAACGGGTGCCGGTGGAGAAATCGGTAAATATAGAAACTATTTCCTTTGGGAATAGCGTGTTCGCTAACGGGGTTGCGGCATTTGTGTTGAAGGATGAACCATATTTGCGAAAATTGGGTGTCGCTGGTATTGTCGGGGGAACGTTGTTTCGGAATGTCGTGTTGACGATAGATTCGAGAAGAAAGAAAATCACGATGAGTAATCCTTATCGTCCTGCTTATATGAAATTGGACCATCGTTCTAATATAGAAGTGGTCACGGGTTCTGGGATAGTTTGTCCCGTGGAATTGGATGGGGTATCTTACTCTTTGTTGCTGGATACGTGGAGTGATGGAATGATTGTTTTGAACTCGGCTGATTTTGCCGGATTCAGCGGGAAGGACGGGAATGGAATGAAGAAAAGCGTCGGGTATGCCGGTACTGACGTGGCAGCCTCGAGTAAGATTGCCGGGAAGTGTCGTTTCGTGAAAAGCGATTTCACGGATGTGGCTGTTGTCGAGAACGAGTCTTTGCCTCGGTCCGTACTTGGAAACGGTATCTTGAAGCAAGGGTTGGTTTCCATTGATTACGGGAAACAGAAAGTGTATTTCCAACCGTTTGATTTGGCAGAGGTGAAAGATGAAGTGACGGGAAGCAATGAAGTAAAGGTGGAAGCCGGTAAATTGAACCCGATAACACGGGAGTATTTTTTGGAGCATGTTTACGATTACCGGAAGAGCAAGGAGTTTGTGTTCAAGGGAGATAAACCTGTCGTGATTGATTTCTGGGCAACTTGGTGCGGACCGTGTATGCGCTTGATTCCGGAGTTGGAAAAAATGGCGGAAAAGTATAAAGACCAAGTGATATTTCTGAAGGTGAATGCCGATAAAGAGAAGGAGTTGTGCGGTATGTTTAATGTTGTGGCGTTGCCTACATTGTTCTTTATTCCTGTCGGGGGAAAACCGATTATAGACGTAGGGGCGACTCCGGAAAAGTACGTGGAGATTATCGAGAACCAGTTGTTGAAGAAGTAGAATTAATTGATAGATTATGAGATTAATAGGAATTGTATTCTTGTTGTTCGTGTCTTTGAGCGGGATGGCACAGCAGGCCGAAACGTTGAAAGAATACGTGACGAAGAGATGGGAAGATTTCAAGGTGCCGGAAAAAGAGGCTGCTAAAGCGATTCTGGCTGAACGGGAACAAATAGCAAGATATATAAAAGCAAATGGCGCTTCCATGGAGGCAGTACAGGAGAACGGGGCTCAAGCTATTCGTCGGGTGGCTGATTTGTATGACGAGGGGAAAGATGCCCGGCTAAAGACTTCCGTGATTAAAAAAGTATTGAAAGGCGTTGACTTGTCATCCAAGGAATTCGTGAAATGTTCCGGTTTAGAGTTTGTCGTGGAGGATTATTACGGCTTGAAGGCAGTCATGGAAGGAGCCCCGGCAGAAGAGGCTTGGGGAAGTATGTGGTTTAATACCACGGTAGAAACGATAGGAAATGACTATGATTACCGGAGGTATCGTCAGATACTTGAATTGAATAACCCGGAGTTGTCATTGGCTTATTTGTCTTGTTTGAGGTCTGTTTTCAGGTATAACGGGTACACGAAGGGATTGGACGAGCTCCGTCCGTTGTTCGAGAAGAATATGCCGGAAGGGGATTTGAAGGATGAAATCAATAAATTGTACGAGGGGTACGAGCATCTGAAAGAGGGAAACGTTGCTCCGGCATTTACGCTGAAGGACTTTAAAGGGAAAGAACATTCTTTATCGGATTATAAAGGGAAGGTGTTAGTCATTGACGTGTGGGCTACGTGGTGCGGGGGATGTATTGCCAAGTTACCGACATATATGGCTATGAGTCAGAAGTATAAAGAACGGGATGATATTGAATTTATCACGATATCGATAGATGATAAAGGGGCTTTCAATAGTTGGAAGTATGCCTTGCCTCGTTTGAAGTTAATGGGAGTGACTAATTTATTGGCATCCAAGGGTGAGTGTACTTTCCAAAAAGATTATAACATAACAGGTATTCCCCGTTATTTTCTGATTGATAAGGAAGGGAAAATCGTATCGGTTTATGCCCCGACACCCGGAAAAGCTTTTGAAGCATTGATTGATAAGACATTGGAAAAATACGTAAGAGATTAGTGTATGAAAATAACTGTTTGGTGCGTGCTTTTGTGTATGCTGGCAACCGGGCAACGGGTAAATGCCCAGAGTAAGGTGACGGAACAACAAAAGAGTGAATACGCGAAAGGAAATCAGGACCCGAAGTTTTTAAAGGGGTATATTGATGCCTTGAAGGCTGACGGGCGGATAGACGAGTTGAATGATGCTGTCGATCGTTATCTGATGGTGCTCCCGTTGAATGAACGTTATTCGGGGGAAAACTTGCATTATTTTATAGAGGATATAAATAGTTTGAACGCGAAGTCTTTCACGGGTATTATTGAACATTGGAAAGATATTCCTCTGGCAGCGAATCAGGTGGAAGAGGTCGTGAAGAAGATTAATGACGTGTGTAAGACGACATTTTTTCAGACCTTTTTTCAAGAAGGGGACGCCAAGGGAATGCCGACCGTGGATTGTTCCTCGTTGCTGGCAGCTTTGAAAGGGTCGAAAATCCCGGTGCCGGAAACCCGTCGCCGATTGATAGAGATGTGGCAGAATTGGCGGGAGAAAAAGGTTGATAGTATGATTCATGCTTTTGAACAATTTGTTACCGCATACGCGAACGAGGATAAGGAGGGGGCTTTGCAACTTGACCTGATGTTGGACGGTGTTGTTTTAGGGGATATATTGAATTATATATTGGATGAATGTAATTTTGAGCAATGTTCGAAGATGTTTGAAATTATGGAGCATGCCATCGAGAAAAACGGGCGTACCGGACTCTGGGATTTGATAGGAAAGTCAAGAGATAATTTTGAGGGGAAGAAGATGATGTTGGAACTGGGAGAAGAATGATTACGGAGATATATTAAATGAACAAGATATGAGATTATTCATTGCTTTTTTAGTGGTTTGTTGTGTCGGATGTACACGATCATCACGTTACGCTTTTACCCTGAAAGGAGATCTGGACGGGATGAAATACGGGAAGGCTTTTTTGATAGCCCCCGGGGATAGTGCAAAGATTCTGTATACGGCAGAGATTGACGGCGGGAAGTTTGAAATCAAGGGTGAGTTGGACGAACCGGGGTCGTATATATTGAAGGTGAATCGCAGGCAGTTCTATTTTTTCATGGATGGAAAGAATATGGAAGTGACAGGCGATTATTCAAAGTTGGGAAATCGTAGCGTGAAAGGTTCTCCTGCCAATGATTTAAACGAGGAATACGATAAGATTGCTCAAGAACAATTCTATACCGTGAGAAACGCACTGATAAACGAGTACAAGGAGGCTTTGGACGCGGGGCAACAAAAGTTGGCGGACGAGAAGATGACGGAAGCGTTGAAAGCGGAAGAAATTCAATACCGTTTGACGAGAGAGTTTGTAGAGAAATACCCGGACAATATGTTTTCCGCTTATATCGCGGATAATGTAAAAGGGGAGAGCCACGAGAAGGGAAAGGCGTTGTACGACTTGCTCTCGGAAAGGAATAAATCGTCCTATTACGGGCGTTTGTTGAAGAAACACACGGATGAATTGGCGGTTTCGGCTTTGGGGGTTCCTTGTCCTAACTTCACGGCAACGGATGAGTTCGGGAATAAGGTATCTTTAGACTCCCAGAAAGGAAATATTCTGATATTGGATTTTTGGGCATCTTGGTGCGGACCGTGTCGGCAGGAGATGAAAAACCTGCGGGAGCAGTACGCTGAATTTAAAGACCAAGGGGTGCGTATCATGAGTATTTCTTTGGATGATTCCGTGGAAAAATGGAAAAAAGCTTGTGAAGAAGAGCAGATACCGTGGATTAGCGTGAGGGATGACAACGGGTGGTCGAAGTCAGAGATACGGAAATTGTTCGGGATACAGGCCATTCCTTTTATCGTGTTGTTGGATAAAGACGGGAATATCGTGGCAAAGAATATCCGTCGGAACAGTTTACGGGAGAAGATTGTCGAATTGTTGCAAAAATAGTAGGTTATGAAGACAAGAAATATTTTACTGGTTTGTATCATCTTGTGTAGTGCTTTTGGTAGTTATGCCCAACAGCAGAAATCGAAGGACGACGTTTTGTTTGAAAAGATACACGCCGTTTATAACCGTATCCCCGGTGGATTGGGTAAAGATGAACTTGTCCGGAAGGTGAATGATGCGGAAAGGGAGGTGCGGCAGGCTATGGATTCTCTTTCAGGTAAGGATGCCAAGCAGAAGGCGGAGTTGCTTTGTTATAACGGGATATTGTGGAGTCTGGGCGCGCAAGCTGTTGAGATGAAAGATAAGGTATTACAAAATGAAGTCGCGGAACGAGTGAAAGGGCTGGATTTGGATTCTCCGGTATTGGAGGTGTTGACAGACGTGGAGAGAACCAATTTGTTGAACGGGTATTTCCGTGTTTTTATGCCGGAATTGTCGGAATTGGCACGTGCTACTTATGTTTTGTATAATATCAAGAGTGAAGAGGTACGCAATCCATACGTGTTGTCCGCTTTGGTTTCCGAGTTGAAGCGACACGGCTACACGGATGAGGTGAAAGGTCTGATGGAGGATATAGAAATTTGTTCCAAGACCGAGTCAACCCGTCAGACGGCGTTGGAATTGAAGGAGAGGTATTATCCCGTGCGCGTGGGGGCTATGGCTCCGGATTTCGAAATGGAAGACGAGAACGGGAAAATGATAAAACTTTCGGATTTCAAGGGAAAAGCTGTGTTTATTGATGTCTGGGCGACTTGGTGCGGGGGATGCGTGGCAGGATTGCCCGCGTTTATAGAACTCGAAAAGCAATACAAGAATCGGGATGATATTGTATTTCTGACTATTTCCGACGACGGGGTGGAAGCAAAAGCCCGTTGGAAGAATTTTCTGCGAGAGAAAAAGTATTCCGGGATTATGCCGCATCTGATTATTAATAAAGGAAAGGATAATTTCACGGGGGATTATTGTATCACGGGTATTCCCCGGTATATCCTGATTGATAAAAGTGGAAAAATCGTGAATGCATGGCATGTCGGGGCGAATCACGAGTATTTCCCGTTCTTTTTCTCCATGGAACTGGAGGGGATGAATAGGGAATAGAGGATGTTTTTCGGGTAATTTCGGTGTAATTCTAAAGTAATCCTGTTTCAGCTTCTTTATCGTATAAGTGTATTATATGTGGTTTATAATTGGAACGAGGTTGTATTACTTTAGAATTCCTTTTGGATTACCCGAAAAATATCTTGTATTGAAAAAAGATGAATGATATGTGAATTTTGTTTGTTTTCTGATTTTTAATACATATTTTTGTTTTTACTTTATAGGTCATTTGTATTATGGAGAAGGCAAACAATAATAATGGCTCATTGTTAGAACGTCTACAACGGGGAGATGAGCAGGCTTTTCAAGTATTATTTGAAGAGTTTTATGCTTCCTTATGTTTGTTTGCAACTCATTACTTGGGAGATCGGGAGGAGGCGGCTGATGTTGTACAAGAAGCATTCTTGAAGTATTGGTATCGGCATACTGATTTCGATGATTTTCGAAGAATTAAGTCTTTTCTGTACGTGGTGGTACGCCATGCTTGTTTTAATTTACTTCGGAACAGAAATTTGCGTTTTCGTCTTTCGGATGAGTTGATTCGGGATTCGGAACAAGACTTCCAAAACCGGGTGATGGAGGAAGAGGTGCATCGTGTTTTTAATCGGGCAATAGATGCTCTACCAATGCAAATGCGGACGGTTATTAATTATTCCTTGGACGGGTTGAAAAATGCGGAGATTGCTGAAAAGATGCAAATAACCGAAGGTACCGTGCATGCTTATAAAAAAGAAGCTTACAAGAAGTTGAGAGTCAGTTTAAAAGAGTATTATTATCTATTGCCTGTTATTTTATTTCTCTCGAGTGAATGTTAATAAAGATTAAATATTTAAAGTCCAACACTCCCTAAAATAGGCTTTTTGTGTTCTAGTTGAAAATTACAGAAAAACGTATAACTGGAATACAATATGAATGACGATTTCTTTGATATAGCCGAGTTGGTTAGTAAATATCTAATGGGAGATTTGACTGTCACCGAACAGGTATATTTGGATGAATGGTTGAGTCTTGCAGAAGAGAATCAAGAGTGGTTCCGTTTGGTAACTAGTGACGAATTTGTAGTTCGTAAACGACAGGAATTAAAATTGATAGATGTGCAAGCCGGGTGGAGGGCTCTTTCTCGGAAACGAGCCCGAGAGCGTAAGCGATATTTGTGGATTGATTTCTTGAGATATGCTTGTATTTTTATCCTTGTAGTATCTCCGGTGATTTACTTTTTTATGCAACATACAAGGGAGTGCCTAGATATTAATGCTATGCGGGTGGAAATCCAGCCGGGTACTCCTAAAGCCATGTTGCATATGGCAGACGGTACTATCGTGGATTTAGCTACTCGTTCACGTGATACCTTAAAAGAGTTGGACGGTACGTTGATTGGTTTACACGGGGAGAGTATTGTTTATAAAAATACGGGTATGGCTGAAAATATAGATACGGTTGGCAAGGCAGATTTGTACAATGAGCTTGTCGTACCCCACGGAGGTGAGTTCGTGCTGACTCTTTCGGATGGAACTTTAGTATGCTTGAATGCGGGTTCCAAGTTAAGGTTCCCAGTAAGATTTAATGGGGATACAAGACATGTTGAATTGGAAGGTGAGGGATATTTTCAGGTAGTCCGGAACGAGAAAATGCCTTTTGTTGTAAGGGCTTCCGGTATGGATGTAGCCGTGTTGGGTACGGAATTTAATATATCTAGTTATCCGGAAAATGCAGAGGTCCAAGCGACTTTGATTAAAGGAGCTGTGAAAGTAATTAATTTGAAAGATGAAAATAGTTTTGTGTTGAAGCCGGGTGAACAAGCGGTGCTTGACAAGCAAAACGGAAAGATGACAGTGGCAGAAGTAGATGTCTCTTATGCCATAGCCTGGAAGGAAGGATGTCTTCGATTCCGGGATCGTCCCTTGAAGGAGATCATGGATTTTATTGCCCGTTGGTATGATGTTGACGTGGTGTATGAAGATGAAGAGGTGAAAGACTATCTTTTCGGGTGTAATTTTGATCGGCATGAAACGATTGAACTTTTGCTGGGATTCTTTGAGCGTACCGGGACGGTACATTTTAGAATCAAAGGTAGGAAAATTGTAGTAAGTAAATAAGTTGAATTACATAAAAATAGCGAAGAATATGCGACTATCCTTCGCTAGTTGATAAGCCTCTTGCCGGAGGCATAACTTAAACTTAAATTAATTTCAAAAGTATGAAAAAAAAACGTAGGTGTACTCATTTATGGGTGACAAAAGTGAAAAATTTGTTGCTTGGTGTGCAAGTAGCAGTTTGCTTATTCCTATCAGGAGGTCGAGTTGCACAAGCAATGACGGATGAGCCGTTGATTAATCTTTCGATGAAAGATGTGTCGGTAAAGGATGTCATTTGGGCAATCGAGAAACAGTCGAAGCTGGTGTTCGTGTATAACACGAGAGATTTGGATCAAGCGGGTAAAATTGATGTAGAAATCAAGGACAAAACGGTGCGAGAGGCTCTTGATATTTGTTTGAAAGGCACGGGACTGGAGTATGAAATACAACAGAATACAGTGATCGTTAAACGTAAACAGGAGAAAGCCCCGGAGATAGAGAAACTTGTGGTCAAAGGAAAGGTGGTTGACCGGGATAGCGTTCCTTTGCCGGGGGTAACAATTGTTTTGAAAGGAACTGCTTTGGGCGTTGTTTCTGATAAGGATGGAAAATTTAACTTCGAGATCCCGAAGATGGAACATCCGGTACTTGTTTTTTCGTTTGTCGGGATGCAGACACAGGAACATCAATATACGGGTAAGTCGGAGATTCGGATCGTGATGGTCGAGGATGTAAAAAGTATGGAAGAGGTAGTGGTGACCGGAATCTTTACCCGGAAAGCAGAAAGTTTTACCGGGGCGGCAAAAACATTCCGAAAAGATGAGTTGAAACGGGTAGGGAATACCAATATATTTCAAAGTTTGAAAAACTTGGACCCCTCTCTTAAAATTCTGGACAATAGAACAATGGGCTCCGACCCGAATACTTTGCCGGATATGAGGTTGCGAGGAACTTCATCTTTTCCGGCAGAAGGGAGTGATATTAATCTGAAAGGGAATTATCAGTCGCAGCCCAATCAGCCTTTGTTTATTTTGGATGGTTTTGAAACAACAGTGGAAACCGTGTTTGATTTGGATATGAACCGTGTCGAGAGTATTACGATATTGAAAGATGCTGCTTCTAAAGCAATTTACGGTTCAAAAGCCGCTAATGGAGTGGTGGTTATTGAAACGGTAGGGCTCGGAGTGGAAGGTGTGCGGGTAACTTACACGGGGAATCTGGATTTGGAAATGCCCGATCTGACCAGTTATAATTTGTGTAATGCGGCAGAGAAACTGGAAGCCGAGAGGCTTGAAGGGAGTGTATACAGTGATACGTATAACGGGATGAGCAAGTATTACGAACGATTGAAACTCGTTATGGACGGTTTGGACGAGTATTGGTTGTCTAAACCTTTGCGTGTCGGGGTTGGACAGAAGCATGCGCTCACGTTTGAAATGGGGAATAAGGAGATGAAAACGCTTTTCAACGTGGCGTATAGTAATGTGGAAGGTGTCATGAAAGAATCCTATCGCAATACTTTCTCGGGAACGGCACAAATATCTTATCGTAAATCGAATTTTTTGTTCCGGGATATAGCCACCATTATCCGAAATAAAACACAGGATTCACCTTACGGTACTTTCAGTGAGTACGCGAAGGCTAATCCTTATTCCCCGGCATATGATGAAAAGGGTGAACCGATGGAATATTATGCACGGGGTACTTATTCGGAAAAGTCACCTTTGTATAATGCTAAGACGAATACGAAAGATCGGACTTCTTATTTGAGTTTCACGAATAATTTCTATATCGAGTGGACGATTGTTGAATGGCTGAAAGCGACGGGACGTGTAAGTTTTACGACAAAACGAAGTGATGCGGACGAGTATTATCCTTACAATCATACCAGTCAAAACAATTATAGTCGGGACGTGTATTACAAGAGGGGTGCTTATACCCTGAACACGGGAAAAAGCAACTCGGTATCGAGTGATATTTATTTGAATTTTTCGAGAACATGGGGAAAGCATACTTTGTTTGCCAACGCGGGATGGAATATTTCGGAGAGTGAGTATATGGAGATTATAAACGAGGCGCAGGGATACAAGACAGACAGTATGGACGAGTATATCTTCGGGATGATGTATAAAGAAGACGGTAAACCTTCCGGTAGTAGTTCTAAAAACAGGAATGTCGGGGTGTTGGGAGTTTTTGCCTATACTTATGACGATCGATTTTTATTGGATGCCACTTTGCGTGGAAGTGCGGCGTCTGTGTTCGGGACTGATAATCCTTGGGCTACTTTCTGGAGTGTCGGGTTAGGCTGGAACCTGCATAACGAGAAGTTTGTTCGGGATTGGGGTTTTCTGGAGCAATTTAAAGTAAGAGGTTCTATCGGTTACACGGGTAACCAGAATTTCCAGTCCAATAAGGCGGTGGCAACTTATAAATATTATATGAAGGAAAATTACAATTACTATTGGAGTGGGGCTTATTTGAGTAATATGGAGAATCCGGCGCTTCAATGGGAGTTGAAAAAAGATTATAACGTGGGGCTTGATTTGAGAATAAAGGGTGTTACGCTGACTTTTGATTGGTATACTTCCAACACGGAAAATCTAGTATCACAGATCACGATCCCTGCCTCAACCGGATTTACTTCTGTCAGCGAGAACCTTGGGTTGGTGCAGAACCGGGGTGTGGAGATTTCATTGGGTGTTAATGTTATCAATCGCAGGAATTTCTTTTTGAACGTGAATGGTAATATAACCACGAATAATAATAAATTGAAGAAGTTGTCGGATGCGATGAAGACGTTCAACGAGAATCAGATGGCATTGGCTGCAAAGAAGGATCAGGTTGCACCGGTGGTGATGTATTATGATGGGATGCACATGAATACGATCTGGGCTGTACCTTCTTTGGGTATTGATCCGTCAGACGGTTACGAAATTTATTTGAACCGGGACGGACAGATGACAAAACAATGGAAAGCTGAAGACATGGTTGCTGCCGGAGTCGCAGATTCTAAATATAACGGTAATTTCGGTTTGAACGGTGAGTATAAGGGGATTGGTTTGAGTGTTGTGTTCACTTTTCTCGGTGGTGGAGAACTTTATAATCAAACGCTGGTAGATAGAGTTGAAAATGTCAATATTACTTATAATGTGGATAAACGGGTTTTATCGGGGAGATGGAAACAACGGGGAGATCAAACACAATTCCGAAGGATTAAGAATTTAGGTGATACATATATCATGGGAAATATGCAGGAATCGGATTATACGCGAGCTACGACTCGTTTCGTGCAGAAGGATAACGAGTTGAATTTGTCTGCATTGAGCGTGTATTACGATTTCCCGCGTGCATGGATGAAGCATATCGGGTTCGAGAGAGTAAGATTACAAGCCAATATGAATGATGTTTACAAATGGTCATCGATTAAGATCGAACGGGGGACATCCTATCCGTTTGCTCGGACGTTGAGTTTTTCTTTAACAGCAACTTTTTAACGGGTAACCTTTATGAAAACGAGATTATTAATTTTATTGACAGTGTTCAGCCTTGTCTTTATTTCTTGCGAGGACTGGTTGAAAGTAGATTCCTCAACGGAAGTATCACAGGATGATATGTTTTCTTCGGACGAGGGTTTCCATGCAGCATTGACGGGCGTGTATATCGGGATGACTTCGAAGGATTTGTACGGTATGCATTTGAGTTGGCATATGCTGGATTATTTGGCACATTATTATTGTATGATTTCGGGAAGTAATGATATATACCTGCATAGCCATCAATACAAGAATGCCCGTGTGTACCCGTATGTTAAAAATACGTGGAACGGTTTGTACAATTTGATAGCGAATTGTAATAATATTTTAGCTAAGTTGGAAGAGCATAAATCGGAGTTAGACCCGGTAAATTATCAGTTGGTAAAAGGTGAAGCCTTGACATTGAGAGCCTTTTTCCATTTCGATTTGATGCGGATGTTCGGGTACGGCAATTTGAGGAATCGAGATGTGTCTTCCAAGATGGCCATCCCGTACGTGACTACATTTAGTAAAGATATTACGCCTCAGTTGTCTTATGCTGAAACGTTTAAGTTATTGAAAAATGATTTGCTGGAAGCTATTGAGTTACTTTACGGGGAAGACGGGAAAAATTGTTACCGGATTACAGGGGATGATGTTTTTTTTGATAACGGTCCGAATGGGGGTGACTATGGTTTCTTTAATTATTTTAGCTATGAAGATTCTCCCCGGGTGGATTATTACGTGGCAAAGGCACTTTTGGCTCGTGTTTACATGTGGGAAGGAACAGACGAGGGGTATGCCAAAGCCGTGGAGATTGCCGAAGAATGGTTCCTGACGGAAGATGATTCGGGACAGGATTGTTGGGACTGGGTGAGCCGTTCCCGGGTGACGAATTCAAATGTGCTTTATCGGGACAGAACGTTTTCACAGGAACATATCTGGCATCTTGCCGTGAGAAAGTTGAACGATATTATGGGGCAATGGTTGGACGCATCGAACCCGAATGCGACATATGAACGAGTGTTTTTGACTGAGAGTGTAGCATTTACTATTTTTGAAGTGGGGCAAGGAAATGATGTTGGCGTGGATGATTATCGTTATTCTTATTTATTACAACCCCAGGGATCCGGTTTGAATAATTACGCTACGTTGAAGTTGGATCAATGTGATGGGGAAACGAATTATGGGGAAATAATACCTCTGATTAGCACTCCGGAAATGTATTATATATGTGCCGAGGTATATGCGGAACAAGGCAATTTGAAAAAAGCTATTGGTTATTTAAATGAGGTACGTCAGGCACGGGGGATTACGCGGGATCTGGATGAAAATTTGAGTTATCTGGAGGTGAAAGATGAAATACTGAAAGAGTACCGGAAAGAGTTCGTGAGTTTGGGGCAACTTTTCTATTTCTATAAACGCTGGGGTGTGGAGAACGTTGTCGGGTATGCCAATCCGATGGGTGATCCCGAGTATGTTTTGCCTTATCCCGATGAAGAGGTAATATCAGGAAATAGAGTACAGTTTTAACATTAAAAACGTATAATCATGAAATATTTGATAAAACAATATTTTGTCTTGTTTGTTATCATGTGCGTGGGGATATATGGATGTTCCGACAGTGATATCATGCATTACGAGGGAGGGAATGCCTTGCATTTTATGAAACTTCGACAGGGGTTGTCGTTTATGACGAACATGGAAGCCGAGAAGGATACGATGTTTATTAAAGTATTGCTCGTGGGGAATCCCGTGAATGTGGAACGGGAGTTCGCCGTGGAGGTTGTGAGTGATTCCAACACGACAGCAACATCCGACCAATATCGCATCGTGAAGGCGACCGTGCCGGCAAATGATACTATTGGTACTCTCGCTCTGGAAGTGTGTAATCCGGAATTTTTAAATATAGAGGAGTCGACGTTAAAGTTGAAATTAGCTGTGAAAGATAACGAGTATTTTAAAGCCGGGGGCTGGTTGAATTATATCACGATCCAATTGACTTGGACCACGGATTTAGTACAACCTGAAACGTGGAATGCGATGCGTTATTTCTTTACATCGAAATATTCTTCTAATGTTTATCGGGCTATTATAGCGTCTACGGGTTTGACGGAATTCTGGTATTATGATCCCGATCCGGAAACGGGTTACCGGTTAGATCAATACGAAGGATGGGTGTATGGGAAAAAATTTGCAGATTGGGTTCGGGAATATAATCGAACGCATGACGACGTGTATCGCCATGATGATGGTGCATATAAAGGTGAGGAAATTGTACCTATATATTAATCTGAAAAATAGATGGATATGAAAAGATATTTATTATATATGCTGTTGATTCTTTGGAATGTGAGTTTCTTTACAGCGTGTTTTGATGATAAAAGCACGAATGCCGATCATCCGATTCCGGATATCGTGATAGATACTACAGGAATACCGGAAACATTTAAAGTCGTGCAAAATGGTCGTTTGAGTATTCAACCGAAAGTAACGCGGGATAATGGGGATAATTCTGATTTGTCATATAAATGGATGTTGAATACTATTGCGGATGATAATCCGAATTCGGGTGCAAAATCTCATTATATATGTATAGGGGAGAATGAAGCTCTGGATACAACCATATTTTTAACACCTAACGAAACGTCTTATTTTTTGTGGTACCAGGTTACGGATAATAAAACGCAGTATCGGCGGGATATCTTGTGGAACGTACTCGTGCAATCAGCTTATAACGAGGGAATATTAATCGTGGAAACGAAAGACGGGAGAAATACGGATTTCTCTTTGATCGAGGGAAAACAATTTACTGAGGGGTGGACTGTTGCGGATAGAATCAGTCATGGTTTATACAGTTCCGTAAACGGTAGTACCATGGAAGGTTTGGTTAAACAAGTGTGTCATTCGTATAATTCAAATGCCCAGGTAAAATCAAAACGGTTTTATTGTATCGGGGATGATTTTTATACATTAGTGGATGGTTTGGAATATGAGCTTGTAGGACGGAATTTTGAGGTGATTTATGATAATACGCTCTCTATAAAACCGAATCAGATATTTTATTGTAACTCTAATGTGGTTTTGGTAAATGATGGAAATATTTATCCTTTTTCGGCTGGTTTAGCGCGGGATTATCCGAATATTCAGATCCCGATGAAGTATGCGGTGCAAGAGGGAGAAACACAAGTAATGAAAATTTCCAAAGTGGATAAATGTGTGGCATTTACGCACCAGTCTACTAGTTCCACTACGGCTTGGGGGGTGTGGTATGATAAGGAGAATGGTCGTTTCTTGTGCCAGAATAGTGCTCCTTATGTAAAAAGTAATATAAGGACTTTAGTATCCGATACGGAAAAACCTTTTGACCCAAACAATGTACCGGGATTGGAAACCATGTATGCTGCCACCGGAATAGATGACAATTTCGTTATGGTGATGAGAAATACGACCACGGGTGCTTATCAAATTTACGTGATCGAGCGAACTACTTCCAAGGCAAAATATCTTTATGATGTTCCGGGAAAGGAGATAGATAATGCCGTTGGTTATGTGGTGAGTGAAAATGGAAACGTGGTGTATTTTGCCACATCGACACAGGTTTACGCTATTGTGTTGGGAGGTGTGTCACCCAAAGTAAATCTGCTTTACACGATAACTTCCGGGGAAATTACTCATTTCTCGATGTTCCGGCAGGCATGGTACTTGATGAATCCTCGGTTATATGTTTCCGGGGTTGGGTATAAAACGCCGATAGATACGCATGAGCATTTGTTGTTGACGGGAGTGTGGGACGGTAACGAAGGGACGCTTTACACGATTCCAATCGTGAGTACCAGTGGCGGAACGATAGATGTGAATGGTCTCAAACCTTATACTGGATTTGGAAAGATTTTAACGGTTGTTTCTCAACAGTAGAATTTGTAGTGTGTTTGGTTTAGATTGAATTCCCGTCGGTTGACGGAAGGGGTTTTTGGAATTTTCCGAAAGACCGGCGGGATTCTTTATTTTATACTCGTACCGGGTATGACCGGTATGATAGGGATGTATTGTGTTTGTGAATTACTAAAAATTATGGAAAAAGCAATTGTAAAAGTAGAACATTTATCCCATCGCTATAGTGCGCAGTGGGCAATTCGGGACATTAATTTCGAAATTAATCAAAAGGGTGTAGTCGGGCTGTTAGGCTCTAACGGTGCAGGAAAATCGACCACGATGAATATTATTTGTGGCGTGTTGAATCAGACGGAAGGAGAGGTGTATATTAACGGAATCAGCTTGAGTGAACATCCGGTAGAGGCGAAACAAAATATTGGTTTCTTGCCGCAAAAGCCGCCTTTGTACGGGGATCTGAATGTTGATGAATATTTGACGTATTGTGCTAATTTGAGGTTAATGGACGAAAAGCAGGTAAAGACAGCCGTGGAAGAAGCGAAACGAAGATGCGGGATCGCTCATTTTAGTCATCGTTTGATACGTAATTTATCCGGAGGGTATCAGCAACGCGTGGGAATAGCACAGGCTATCGTGCATAATCCTGCCTTTGTTGTGTTGGATGAACCCACGAATGGGTTGGACCCGAATCAGATTGTCGAGATCCGTGAGTTGGTTAAAGAGATAGCGAAAGACCGTTCTGTTTTATTGTCCACGCATATTCTTTCTGAAGTACAGGCGACTTGTGATTATATCCGCATGATTGAGAACGGGCAAGTCGTGTTCAGCGGAACAATAGATGAATTTGATAATTATATCGAACCCGATACGTTTGTGGCAGAGTTTGAAAACAAGCCTATCGTGGAAGAATTAGCTCGAGTGCGGGGAATAATTCGGGTAATTCCATTGACAGAGAGCAGATTCCGGTTCCGTTTTGAAGGGGGACGTGATGTGATGCAGCGGGTAATTGAAACAAGCGTGGCTAATGGATGGGGATTGAGTGAGATTACCTTGGAGAAGATTTCTTTAGACGAGATTTTTGCCCAGCTTTCCGGGAAAAGAGAAAATAAATAATTTAGAAAGGAAGCGTATGAAAGTAATATTTAAAATAGCCAAGTCGGAATTGAGTATGTTGTTTTATTCTCCAGTGGCTTGGTTGATTCTGGTGATTTTTACTTTTCAGGCCAGTATGGCTTTTTCCAATTTGTTTAGTGATCTGGTGGTAGATCAGGCTATCGGGAATCGCCTTTGGGATGTGACGGAAAAAGTGTTTTCCAGTTATCGTGGGCTTTTGTCCCAAGTGCAACAATACTTGTATCTTTATATTCCTTTGTTGACGATGGGGTTGATGAGTAAGGAACGTAATAACGGGTCTATTAAACTTTTGTTTTCTTCCCCGATCACGAATACCCAGATAATTCTCGGGAAGTATTTTGCCATAATGATTTATGCCTTGGTATTGATTGCAATTTTGTTCGTGTATGCCATTTTCGGGATGTGTACGATAAAGGATATGGATGTGCCCTACGTTTTATCCGGTTTATTTGGGCTTTATTTGTTGACTTGCGCTTATGCCGCTATTGGGCTGTTTATGTCGAACCTGACTTCTTACCAGGTTGTGGCGGCAATGTGTACGTTGGGGTTATTAGCCGTTTTGAATTTTATCGGAGGGGTTGGACAAGATATTCCTTTCTTGCGGGATGTAACGTATTGGTTGTCTATTCGGGGACGTTCCAATGAATTGATCGGCGGTCTGATCTGTAGTGAAGACGTGCTGTACTTTATCATTGTCGTGGTTCTTTTCTTGATGCTTTCTATATTAAAATTGAGAGGGGAGCGGAAAAAGACTTCCCGGAAGGTTGCTATCAGTCGTTATTTCGGGGTGGTTATGCTTGCCGTGTTTTTAGGATATTTATCTTCGCTTCCGGCATTTATGGGCTTTTATGATGCGACGGTTACAAAACAGAGAACGTTGACTCCTAATAGCCAGGATGTGATGAGACAATTGAAAGGAGGATTGAAAATAACGACTTATGTCAATTTGCTGGAACCAAATTATGCGACAGGGTTGCCGCAAAATATAAACAACGATAAACGGCTTTTCCGACAATATTTTCGTTTTAAACCCGAAATGAAGATGAAGTATGTTTATTATTACGATAAAACGAAAAATGAGTCTTTGGATCAACGTTATCCTTTATTGAGTGACCGGGAAAGAGCGCAAGAGATTGCGAATGGGTTGGAGTTGAATTTTAAGATGTTTTTATCCCCGGAGGAAATAAAAAAACAGGTTGATTTGTCCGAAGAACGGAATCGTTTTGTCCGTCTTATAGAACATGAAAACGGACAGAAATCTTTTTTACGGATATTTGACGATATGTCACGCCAACCGAGAGAGAAGGAGATTACTGCCGCCATGAAACGTATGGTGGTTCCGGCGATGCAGGTGGCATTTCTCAGCGGTCACGGGGAAAGGGATATTGACCGGAAAGGTGACCGGGGATATTATGTGATTTCACAGGATATTACTTATCGGGAAGCGTTGATTAATAATGGTTTCGATAGTTATAAATTGTTTTTGAATGACGGGCAGAAGATTCCGGAGAACACGGGTATTCTGATTATTGCAGACGTGAGGCAACCCTTTGAGCAAGGGGAATTGGATGAGATCCAGCGTTATATCGATAGGGGGGGGAATTTGATTATAGCCGGGGAGCCTGATAAACAGGAAATCATGAATCCTTTGCTATCTTCTCTGGGAGTACGGTTTATGCCGGGACGGTTGGTACAGGAGAGTGAGGATTTCACCCAGAATCTGGTTTTCGGGAAAATTACCCGGGAGGCAGCGGATATATATTCCCGATTCCGTTGGATGTTGCGCTGGAATTACCGGGTGCCGATGCCTGATGTCGTAGGTTTGGAATACTCTACGGATGCTGGTTTTGACGTGATGCCGATATTGGAAACGGATTCAACCGGGTGTTGGAATGAGTTGGAAACGACTGATTTCTCGGAAGGTAAAGCGGTTCTCCATACAGAAGCGGGAGAGAAGGAGCAAACGTATGCTTTGGCTCTTGCGTTGAGCCGGAAAGTAGGAGAAAAGGAACAACGGATATTCGTTATGGGAGATGCAGATTGCTTTAGTAACGGAGAATTTTTCATGAAGCGGAGAGGTGTGAACACGGAGAATCAAATTTTACCGAATTATGTGTTCTTTTGGTTATCCGGTGGAGAATATCCGATAGATACAACTCGTCCCAATTCTCCGGATACGAAAATTTATATGGGATTGGAGGGAATCACTTGGATGAATATCGGACTCATGGGATTGTTCCCGCTTGCGTTGGCAGTTTGTGGTATTGTAATATGGGCAAAAAGAAGGAGAAAATAATATGAAAACAATCTATAAAATAGCGAAGAACGAGCTGAGTATGCTGTTCTGTTCGCCGATAGCTTGGTTGATACTTGTGATCTTTATTTTTCAAGTCGGCATGGAGTATGCGGATGTGTTGACCTCGGACTTGCGGGCTAAGGCTACCGGGTATAGTTTGATGGATGAAACAGCCAGTGTATTTTCTGGTATATGGGGGTTGTATTCTAGGGTACAAGGCTATCTTTACTTGTATATTCCTTTACTGACGATGGGTATTATGAGCCGTGAATTTAGCACGGGGTCAATAAAATTGTTGTTTTCTTCGCCTATCACGAATAAACAGATTGTATTGGGAAAGTTTTATGCCTTGATGGTTTATGCTTTATTTTTGATCGGGGGATTGATATTAACGGTACTTTTCAGTTGTATTATTATAAAATCGATTGATTTTCCGTTGGTATTATCCGGGTTGTTAGGATTGTATTTGTTGACTTGTGCCTATATTGCCATTGGGCTTTTCATGTCGAGCTTGACATCTTATCAGGTTGTTGCGGCGATGGGAACGCTTGCTGTGCTCGCTGTGTTGAATTTTATAGGTGGGGTAGGACAGGATATTGCATTGGTGCGGGATATTACCTATTGGTTGTCTATTTCCGGACGTTCAAGGGAAATGATTAACGGTTTGATATGTAGTGAGGATGTTTTATATTTTCTGATCGTGATCGTGTTGTTTATCATGTTGACAATTCTACGATTGCGTTTTGACCGGAAAAAAGGTTCTCACGCCATGCGTGTCGGATGGTATACATTGGTGGTCGGTGGTGCTATGTTACTGGGATACGTGAGTTCTCGTCCGGCTTGTATGACATACTATGATACAACGGCGATGAAGTCGCAGACTTTGACCCCGAATAGTCAGGCGGTTATGGAGAAAATGAAAGGGGGATTAACGATCACGACTTACGTGAATTTGTTAGATGATAATTATTGGAATGCTTTGCCCCGTTCCGTGAATGACGATTTCAAACGATTTAAGCAATACGTGCGGTTTAAGCCGGAGATAAAGATGAAATACGTTTATTATTACGATAAAACAGATAATCCGACTTTAGATAAACGTTTTCCGGGATTAAGCGATAAGGAACGGGCACAGGAGATTGCCAAAGGAATTAGAATGAAGTTTGATAGATTATTATCACCGGAAGAGGTACGGAAACAGGTGGATTTGTCTTCAGAAGGAAACCGTTTCGTGAGGTTGATAGAAAGAGAGAACGGGCAAAAGACCTTCTTGCGGATTTTTAATGATATGTCAAAACATCCTTCCGAAAGCGAGATTACTGCCGCCTTAAAAAGGTTAGTTGAAGTTTCTCCCAAGGTTGCTTTTTTGATTGGTCATGGCGAACGGGATATTTACCGGGGGGGAGATGCCGATTATTCTACTTTCACGAAAAATCCGGCATTCCGTCACGCGTTGATCAATCAAGGGTTTGACACGGAATCTCTTTCTTTAGCAGATGGCAGAACGATACCCGAGGAGATCAGTATATTGGTTATAGCTGATCCACGGGAAAAATTGACCGAATGGGAAAAGAGCGAAATTAACCGTTATATTGCTTCTGGACGGCATTTGTTAATTGCGGCTAAACCGGGTAGACAAGCGATACTGAATGAAATAACGGAATCGCTTGGTGTTCATTTTACGGACGGCATTTTGGTTCATCCCAGTGAAGATTTTGCACCGGATTTAATACAGGGACGTTTTACTCTTGATGCAGAGAGTTTTTCCGGTAATTTAGCTTATTTGAGCCGGAATAATTATAAAATTACCGCTCCGGGGACGGCGGGGATTGTTTGTCGTCTGCCAGAAGGTTTCGGAATGCTTCCTTTGGTATCGACCGATAGTGTCGGGAGTTGGAATGAAAAAGAAACAACCGATTTCGTGAATGAGGTTCTTGAATTCAGTCCGGAAAAGGGAGATGAGGAATGGAATGGACAACCCATTGTGTTAGCCATGGGGCGCCATATCGGAGGAAAGGAACAGAAAATCATGATATTGGGGAATGCGGATTGTTTGAGTAATGGGGAACTGGTAAGATCAAGAAAAGACGTGAAGTCCGCTAATTTTAATTTGATCCTTGAAACGTTCCGGTGGTTCACGAACGGGGAGTACCCTGTTAATACGAACCGCTCTTACGGAGCGGACAATGATCTTCGCATGGAATACAAGGATTTGATCTGGGTAAAGGTCGGTTTTATGGGAGTATTGCCTTTGTTGCTGGTAGCGGCGGGGATTGTCGTTTGGCTCAGACGTCGGGAAAAATAAAGAAGTATAAGGGATGTATCATATAAATCATGTAAATTTATGAAAGAACCAATCGTGAAAGTCGAGAATCTATCTCATCGCTACAGTATTCAGTGGGCTATACGAGATATAAATTTTGAGATAAATCACCACGGGGTATATGGTTTGCTTGGGTCAAACGGGGCGGGTAAATCAACCACCATGAATATCATGTGTGGTGTGTTGAAACAGACTAGCGGAAATGTTTTCATCAAAGGTATCGATTTGCGGAAAGATCCCGTGAAAGCTAAAATGCACGTGGGATTCCTTCCGCAGCAACCGCCTTTGCACACCGATCTAACCGTGGAAGAATATCTGGTGCATTGTGCTTTCTTGCGTCGTCTGTCAGGAAAAGAGGTTGATCATGCCGTGCGGGAGGTCATGGGGAAATGTGGTATCTCCCACTTTAGACGTCGTTTGGTGCGTAACCTTTCCGGGGGATATCAGCAACGTCTTGGAATAGCTCAGGCAATCATTCATAATCCGGATTTTGTCGTGTTGGATGAGCCTACGAATGGGTTGGACCCGAACCAGATTGTGGAGATCCGTCACTTGGTGAAGGAGATTGCGCAAGATCGAACTGTGGTACTGTCGACACATATCTTGCCGGAAGTGCAGGCGACCTGCGATTATATTCAGATGATCGAGGAGGGGCAGATGGTATTTAGCGGAACGGTTGACGATTTTGATAACTATATTACTCCGAATTCTTTGATTGTGTCTTTGGTTGCTCCTCCGGTTTTGGATGAATTGAAGAATATTCCGGGTATTTGTGGGGCGGAAGAGTTAGGAGGACATCGTTTCCGGCTTCAGTTTATTGATGCGCAGGATATTACTGAACGAGTCGTAGAAACCAGTATGGCAAGAGGATGGCGATTGACGGAGATCAATATCGAACGTAGTTCCTTGAATGCCATATTTGCCGAGTTATCCAAAAAGTAGAACTTATAAGAAAAAAATATGAAGATGATATATAGGATTGCCCGGACGGAGATGCAAACTTTGTTTTATTCGCCCGTGGCGTGGTTGATTATTGTGATTTTCACGTTTCAAGTGGGAATGTATTTTTCCGATATATTCGGGGGAATGGTTCGGAATCAGGAATTAGGATATACATTGCGGAGTGTAACGTTGAACGTGTTCTCCGGTCGGTTCGGGCTGTTCACGGAAGTGCAGCAATATCTCTATTTCTATATTCCTTTGTTGACCATGGGGTTGATGAGCCGGGAGTTGGGGAGTGGTTCCATTAAATTACTGTATTCTTCTCCGGTGACGAATATACAAATCATTTTGGGTAAGTTTTTGTCCATGATGTTTTATGGTTTGATATTGATGTTCGTCCTGTTTATTTTTGGTATTTATGGCGTTTTCACGATTAAGATGATAGATTTTCCAGTAGTTCTATCCGGTTTACTGGGATTATATTTGTTGACGTGTGCTTATGCTGCTATCGGGCTTTTTATGTCGAGTTTAACTTCTTATCAAGTCGTTGCGGCAATGGGGACGTTAGCGGTATTAGCTGTGTTGAATTTTGTCGGGGGAATGTGGCAGGAGATGGAGTTCGTGCGTGATATTACTTATTGGCTGTCTATTAACGGTCGTGCGGCAGAATTTATCAATGGGTTGATTTGTAGTGAAGATGTTCTTTACTTTTTAATTGTAATCGCTCTTTTTCTCTCGTTGGCTGTATTGAGATTGAAATCCATTCGTCAAAAAAGTTCTGCAGTTATTTCTTTCGGGAAATATATGGGGGTAATTTGTCTTGCCATGTTTTTTGGATATTTGAGTTCTCGTCCGAACTTGATGGGATTTTATGATACGACCCGTACTAAAGTGAGAACATTGACGCCTAACAGTCAGGAGATCGTGAATAAAATGGAAGGTGGGTTGACGATCACGACTTATACCAATTTGTTGGATGAGTATTACACTGTTGCTTTACCTCGTTATGTGAATCAAGATCTGGATCGTTTCAAGCAATACCGGAGATTTAAGCCTGAAATTAGAATGAAATACGTGTATTATTACGATAAGGCGAATAACCCGCAATTGGACAGGCGTTTCCCGGAACTGAACGATCGGGAACGGATGGTAAAGACGGCTAATTCATGGGATCTGGATACGAATATGTTTTTA
Organism: uncultured Butyricimonas sp.; assembly: GCF_959596855.1. Taxonomy (NCBI): domain Bacteria; kingdom Pseudomonadati; phylum Bacteroidota; class Bacteroidia; order Bacteroidales; family Odoribacteraceae; genus Butyricimonas; species uncultured Butyricimonas sp. Next base: position 48,504 of record NZ_CAUFYA010000010.1, on the reverse strand, counting down.
ACGCCGGAGCAGATTCGGGAACAAATAGATTTGAGTCCCGAGGGGAATCGGTTCGTGCGTCAGTTGAAGCGGGATAACGGGCAGCAAACTTTCTTGCGGATATTTGATGATATGTATCGCCATCCTTTCGAGAGTGAAATCACGGCAGCTTTCAAGCGGCTAGTGATGCAGCTTCCGGTTGTCGGGTTCATTAAGGGACACGGGGAACGGGATTGTGTTCGGGAAGGTGACAGGGATTATAATCGTTTTGCCCAAGATAAACCGTTCCGGTATTCACTGATTAATCAAGGCTTTGATTTTGAGGAAATAACTCTTGATAAAGATATTCCGGAACATTTGGCGATATTGGTGCTTGCCGATGTAAGGACTCCTTTCTCCGGGGAAGAAATGCAGCGACTGAACCGGTATATCGAGAAAGGTGGTAATATTTTGATTGCAGGGGAACCCCGCAGGCAGGAAATCATGAATCCGATTATCCGGTCACTAGGGGTGCAATTTATGCCGGGACGATTGGTTCACCCGAGTGAAAATTTCCAAGCTGATTTTATTATCGCCAGACCGACTTACGAGGCGGGAGAGTTGTCTTATATTTTTAAAGATATGATCGATCGGGAAAGAGTGTTGACAATGCCCGGTTGCACGGGCTTGGAATACACGGAGGACAAAGGGTTTCATGTAACACCGCTTTTTGCTAGCGATACCGTGGGGTGTTGGAATGAAGTGGAAACAACGGATTTTGTTGATGACACGGTACGGCTTAATCCTGCTGTTGGAGAAGTGGAACGGACGTACGTCACTGCTTTGGCTCTTTCCCGGAAAGTGGGAGATAAAGAGCAAAAGATTGTCATTCTAGGCGATGCGGATTGTATCAGTAACGGGGAGATCAGTATCAGTCGTAAAAACGTCAGGGCGGCAAATTACTCGTTGGTCAGCGGGTCATTCTTCTGGATGTCCGACGAAGAAGTGCCTATTGATGTCCGGCGCCCGACGGCTCCCGATAATGCTGTGAATATCGGGGATACGGGAATGTATATTTCTAAGATTGGTTTCATGGGATGTTTACCGGTAGCCTTGGCGATCTGGGCTATTTTTATCTGGGTGAGAAGACGGGGACGCTAGAGTAAACAGAAGCGAAATATTATTGTAGTGTGTTATTAAGTCTAGTGTTGCGTATAGACTTGCTTCTTGATAAGAATCGTATAAATATAAATTATTTATGCGATTCTTTTTTTGCTTATTATCACTTGATGATTTTTTCTATCTTTGTAAGCATATTAGTATTTTATAAAAGGAATATTATGGAGAAATCCTTGAGAGCATTGCAGAATGGTGACGAGAAAGCCTTTCGATTGCTATTCGATGAATTCTATACTGCACTTTGTTTGTTTGCCGAACGTTATCTTGGAGAACGGGAGGCGGCGGCTGATGTGGTACAGGAAGCTTTTGTAAAATACTGGGACCGTCATGCTGATTTTGACAATTACTATAAAATAAAGTCGTTCCTTTACGTGGTCGTTCGTCATGCATGTTTAAATCAACTTCGAGATAGGCTCGAAAGAGTTGAGATAGAAGAGGGGATGGCTATTGAATCGGATGAGTTTTTTCAAGAGCAAATGATGGAGGAAGAGGCGTATAGAGTATTTTATCGTTCTATAGAGGAATTGCCCCCGCAAATGCGGAGTGTCATTCATTATGCTCTGGAAGGATTGAAGAATTCTGAGATTGCTGAAAAAATGGGCGTATCCGGTCATGCCGTTCACGCGTATAAAAAGGAAGCGTATAAAAAACTGAAGGAGAGCATGAAAGGGCATTACTACTTGTTGGAAACCATTTTCTTTATTCTCCTGAATAGTTAATAAATAATAAAATTTCAAAGACCGACATACCCTATATCTTGTTTCTTGTGTTGTAAAGAAAAGAGTGAGATAAAAATCTTTACACGAGAAATGGATAAAATTTATTTTGATATTGCGATTTTAGTTGGGAAGTATCTGGCAGGAAATTTAACAGAGGAGGAACACGTGCGTTTGAATGATTGGCTGGTTGCTTCCGAGCGGCATAGGAAATGGTTCAGGAAAGTGACTTCAGAGGCTTACAAGCGGGAGAAAGGAAAAGTTTCCCGTGCTATAGACATAGATGCCGGATGGAAAGGTTTACAAGCGAAACGTTTTTCCGGGCGGCGTAGGATGCGATGGATTCGCTTTGGGAAATATGCCGCTGTATTGTTGCTCCCTCTACTTGTGATTGGGGTGATGTACTTGCAGCTGCACGAGAGTGGTTCTGGAATGGGGAGCGTGGAAACAATTGCGTCCGGAACTCGCAAAGCTTATTTGATAATGGGCGATGGTACTTCCGTGTCCGTGGAGAATCAGCAACAGCGCCTGTTGGAAGAGAAAGACGGAACTAAAATTAATGTGCAGAAAGAGCATATCACGTATGAAAACGCGATTGCTAATAAAAAGAGTGCTCTAATCTATAATGAATTGGTTATCCCGCGGGGAGGGGAGTTTTCATTGACACTGTCTGATGGTACCGTCGTTTATTTAAACGCGGAGTCAAAACTTCGTTTCCCCGTGCAATTTGATGGTAATAATCGAATCGTGGAACTCGAGGGAGAAGGGTACTTTCAAGTAGTTCATGACGAGAATGCCCCGTTTGTCGTGAAAACTGCCGGGATGAATGTACAGGTATTAGGAACGGAATTTAATGTTTCCGCTTATACTGAAGATACTGTAATTCAAACTACTCTAGTGAATGGTTCTGTGCGGGTTTCCTCGAATGATAGTGATAAAACAGTCGTGCTGAAACCGGGAGAACAAGTTGAATGTCGTCGTCAGGGAAATGGTTTACAAGTGAGAGATGTCGACGTGAGTAGCGTGATTGCATGGAAAGACGGGCGGCTTCGTTTTGAAGAAAAACCTTTGTGCGAGGTGATGAAGAGCGTGGCTCGTTGGTATGATGTGGAGGTCGTGTATTTGGATGAAGAGGTAAAATGGTATCCTTTCGGGTGTAATTTTAATCGTCATTCTACCATAGAGCCTTTGCTGAAAGTGTTTGAAGCCACGGGAACGGTGGAAACCCGTGTCGAGGGACGAAAGATATTTATAAAGAAACAAAAATAAAACGGAAGGTGGTGGCACACCTTCCGCTCACGGCACTTCATGTTGAAGTACTGTAATTTAAATAATAAACGTTCAAAGCTATGAAAAAAAATCATTGGTTTCCCTATCCTTGGGGAATAAAAATGAAGTATGTGTTACTATTTTGTCGAGTAACCTTATTTCTATGTTTGTTTTGTCCCGGATTGATAATGGCACAAGAGCAGAAAAGTGTTATTAATCTCTCCATGAAGGATGCGACTTTGAAAGAGGTCATCTGGAATATCGAGAAGCAATCCGGCTTCGTGTTCGCTTACAATGCCAATGATTTGGCAAAAGTGGGCAAAGTGAGTGTGGACATTAAAGAAAAAACTGTACCGGAAGCATTGGATATTTGTTTGAAAGGTACGGGACTGTCTTATGTCGTGCAAGAAAACATCATCGTGATTAAGCAAAAGGAAACGAAGGATGCCAAGATTGAAAAAGTTACGGTTCGAGGAAAGGTCGTGGATAAGGACGGTGCGCCTCTACCCGGGGTGACTATTTTAATCAAGGGTACTATCGTGGGTGTTTCCACGAATGGGGACGGACAATACGCTATAAGTGTCGCGAAACAGGATAGCCTTGTCTTTGTGTTCTCGTTTATCGGGCTGAAGACCAAAGAAGTCAAGTGGAACGGACAGGAAACATTGAATGTGGTGTTGGAGGAAGATTCCCATGTTATGGATGAGGTGGTGGTATCGACGGGGTACAATACTGTCAACCGCAGGGATATGGTCGGTTCCTACACGAGCGTGAAAGCCGCTGATGTCATGATGCCGGCGTATAACTCGATAGACCAGATGTTGCAGGGGCAGGTCGCCGGTATGGTGGTGATGAACACGAGTTCCCGGGTGGGAACAACCCCGAAAATCAAATTGAGAGGAACAACGACTATTTTTGGAAACCAAGCCCCGTTATGGGTGGTAGACGGTATTGTACAGAATGACCCTTTGGAGTTGGAAACCGCGGACGTTATGACTCAAGACCTGAAAGACATTGTGGGCAGTCAGATTTCTTGGTTGAACCCGATGGATATAGAAACAATTACCGTGCTGAAAGATGCTTCAGCCACGGCTGTTTACGGTTCAAAGGCTTCTAACGGGGTAATCGTGATTACCACGAAGAAGGGAAAAGCAGGCAGGTTGACCGTGAACTACACGGGCAACATGACTATTAACACCCGCCCTAATTACGGGATGTTCAATTACATGAACTCCAAGGAGCGGGTACAGTTCTCGCAAGACGTGTATAATGCCGGGGTGTATTACAAGGAAGAACCGATAACTCAGCCATATACTTACGAGGGAGCCATGAAAATGTATTTGGCGGGCGATTTAAGTTATGATGAATTCATGAAAAGAAAGACTTTTTTGTCAACGGTGAATACGGATTGGTTCGATTTGTTAACCCGTTCGGCTGTCAGTCATAGTCATAACGTGAGTTTGGCAGGAGGTACTGAGGCGGTAACTTACAATGTTTCTTTAGGGTATAACAACACGTTGGGACAGGAAATCGGAAACTCCAACGAGAGAATGACCGGTCGGGTAGCGGTGAATATACGTTTACACGAGAAAGTGCGTTTGGATGCCAGTTTGAATGCAACTTCCAGTACAACAAAGGCTTTTGGCGAGGAAGTGAATCCGATGTCGTATGCCACGACAACGAGTCGTTCCATCCCGGCTTATGACGAAGAGGGGAATCCGGTATATTATCAAAAACGGGCAACTTATCTATACAATAGAAGTGTACAGAGTTTGAGTTACAATTTTATCAATGAACGGGATAATAGCGGCTCTATCAACAAAAATTTGCATGTATCTGCCGCCCTTAACTTCAGGTGGAATATATTGGATTGGTTGAGTTATGAATTTACCGGGGGATATACGGCCTCGAACACGAACGGGGAAACTTATAACACGGAGAGAACGTTCCGTGTGGCTTGGAGGTATCGCGGGTATGATTATGGAGCGGCGGAACCGAACAGTTCATTATTTAAAGCGGCACTTTTACCTTTCGGGGGTGTGTTGTTTACCACGGATGCCACGCAACGTGCTTATAATATCCAGAACAAAGTGTTAATATCCAAATCCTTTAACGAGGACCATCGTCTGAATGCCATGCTGGCAATGGAACTTCGTTCCTCTGCTGTTACCAACAATGCTAATAAAGTATGGGGATATATGCCCGACCGGGGAGAAACTCTGGTAAAACCCACGCCGCCGGATGAATTGCGTCCCTTGAGTAGTGCCGTTTCCGGTTGGGGAATATTGGATGAGATTTTCGGGAGTGGGACAGGATGGACGCGCACCAAGAATACGGATAATTACCTTTCTTTCTTTGCGACAGTGGCTTACTCGTTGAAAAATCGTTACGTGTTTAATTTCTCGATGCGAAATGATGAGTCCAATCGTTTCGGGCAGGACGTGAACAATCGGTTTGACCCGACATATTCTTTCGGCTTGTCTTGGAGAGTGATGGATGAGCCGTGGTTAGCGGGAATAAAGAAGTGGTTAAACAACTTTAACGTTCGTGCCACCTATGGAATACAGGGAAACGCGATGACTAAATTGGGACCGGATTTGACATTAAGACAATATGGCATTCTTTCGGTTTATAATCAGCATTACTCGAAAATCTCCGGTTTGCCGAACCCGAATCTTTCTTGGGAAAAAACAAAGTCTTGGGATTGGGGTGTGGATATGACCTTGCTTAATATATTTGATGTTGTGGTTGATTATTATAGAAGAAATTCGAACGTTATTGTCACCCAAGATTTGCCTTCCGAATACGGAATGTCGGATATGAAAATGAACGGGGGAAAAATAACGAACGAAGGAGTTGAGTTCACGGTTAGCTTTACCCCGGTAAGGACTAAAGATTGGGCTTTAAGTATCGCGTTGAACTCTTCTAAAAACTGGAATAAAACAGGAAAAGAAGAATACGAAGCCACAAGAGATGAGTTACTTGCCGGTAATAGCGAGAAAATCTTGAAAAAAGGCTATCCGGTGGGAGGTTTTTGGTCTTATTCTTTTGCCGGGTTAAGCAGTGAAGATGGGCGCCCCTTGTTTAATTATCTTGATGTGCCGGAAGCTGAAAGAAATTCCGGGGTAGACCCGACTACTTACTTGGTGTATTCCGGTACGAAAGAACCGAATTTTACCGGGGGATTGAATTTCAGTTTACGTTGGAAGACGTTGACACTTTCATCCGGTTTCTCCCTGTTGTTAGGATGCAAAAAACGTTTGCCTTCTCCATACGCCAATATACCTAATGGAGCGAAAATCCCGGATTCGGATGTGAATTTGAGTAAGGATTTAACCAAACGTTGGAAGAAACCGGGAGATGAAAACTACACGAAAATCCCCGGATTGGTGACGACGCTGAGTAGTAATGTTGTTTTACCGAATGGTTCGGAGGAACAGTGGATGAGAGTGTGGGAACAATCTGATGCTTTGGTGGCGGACGCTTCATTCTTGCGTTGCAGGCAATTGTCATTGTCTTGGCGGATTGGCGAAGATTGGTGCAAACGGATGGGGTTGAAGACGCTTTCCTTGAACGCCACGGTTTCAAATTTATTTGTTATAGCGAGCAAGCGCTTTAACGGTTTTGACCCGGAATTGGGGGATAGTGTGCATCCGAAGAATTATTCCGTGGGAATTAATATTGGATTTTAAAAATGTAGGATGATGAAAAAGTTATTGATAATATTATGCGCGGGTTTATTAGCCGCTTGTTCGGATTTCTTGGAACCCAAATCGCAAAGTGAATATATCCCGAGAGAAGCTGCAGCCTTGAATGAAATGTTATTGGGGAATGCTTATATACAAGCGGCAGGAGGGGATGAGGTCATGAATCTGTTGTTGATGTTCGACGATGATATCATGTGTTCGGATTCGGCAGGTGCGATAAACACGATGGTGATGACGGGAGATAATTTTCTGTTATTGGAGAAACTTTACGCGTGGCAGCCGGACATTTTTATACAGGAAGGTTCTTTGATGTATCAATCCCCTTGGGACTGGTTCTATTCTTATATCTTAGGGGCGAATGCGGCGTTGGATTACATTGATGGTGTTTCGGGAACCGATGATGAAAAAAATATCGTGAAAGCTCAGGCTTTCGCTTTGCGCGGTTACTATTATTTTCAGCTGGTAAATATGTGGGGAGCTCCCTATAACTATGACAAGAAAGCATTGGGGGTACCCTTGAAAGTAACCAGTGCGTTGGAAGCGAAAGAACTTCCCCGAAACACGGTTGAAGAAGTGTACACTCAGATTTTGGCGGATTTGAATGAAGCCGAGAAATCATACGAGAAATTGCCCAAGGAACAACAATACCGGAAAGATTACAGAACCAGTTTACCCATGGTGCAATTATTGAAATCCAGAGTTTACCTGTATATGGAGGATTGGAAAAATGCGGCTATTTATGCGCAGAAAGTGATTGATGATTGGGATTTCATGTTGATAGACCTAAACTCTTTGCCTCAGAAAACAACGGCACAACCGTATTATAATTTTATTTCGCAAGATTGTTCGGAAGTGATTTGGGTGTTCGGGAAGATAGATAAATTTGTGAATTTAGTGAAGCAGGAAATGATATTTCCCGACCCTTATAAACCGGGACAAAACTTAGAAACTAATTTCTTTAATGCTTCTTCCGGGTTGCTTGACGCTTTCAAAGCCGGGGACCTTCGCAAAGAGAATTATATCGTGCGTTCTCCTTACACCGATTCCAAAGATAACCAGCATCTTGGCGGATACGCCCCTTACGGGAAATTCGCGGTGAACTATGCCCATGAACCTATTAGCAACACGAACTTCGCTCATGCGTTTCGGTTGGCGGAAGCCTATTTGAATTTGGCAGAGGCTGCCGCGTTGGATAAGGATGAGAAAACAGCTAAACAAGCATTGGAAACATTGTTGGAGAAGCGTTTTGTGCCGGGCACAGTTTCGGTGACGGAAACGGGAAATGCATTGATTGAACGTGTCCGTCTGGAAAGACGGTTGGAATTATGTTTCGAGGGACATCGTTGGTTTGACCTGCGTCGCTACGGGATGCCGTCCATCACCCACGAGTGGAAGAGTAATGGACAGGTTATCAAGCGTTACACGCTGAAAGAAAAAGACCCGTTCTACACGTGGCCTATCCCGCAGGATGTGATGGAAGAGAACAGAAAGTTGGTACAAAATCCGTTACCGGAAGTAAGAAATTAAAGAGAATATACTATGAAATGGAGATATTATTTATATAGTTTGTTAGGCTGCGTCTTGTTTTTTTCCTGCTATAATGAAGATACATTGACAGACGACGCGAGTGGCGAAGATTTAGTTCGGTTTGAATTTCCTCAAGGCACGAATTCATGGGATGATGACGTGGTAGCTATCAAAGAGAAATTCAATGTATGTATTATTTACAAGGATTTTCAAGCCTCTGATTTGAATCGGACATGGACGGGAACTATTGGAAGTCAGACCTATTTTGGCGAGGGATTAAAGAGTGATGAACAGGCGGAGTTCATGATTAGTTTCATGAAAAACCATGTTTTTGCCTATCTGAACCCGGCGATTACTCAAAAGGTGTTTCCGATGTATTATTACATGGTTTATGATTGTCATGCTCCATTCGTGTTTGGACCTTACAATTTGAAAGCACCCATGAAAAATATTTTTGACGGGATGGATTACTGGTCGCTTTGTATGTTTTACGGGGAATCGGACCCCACGTCGGATATATTCTATGGCAGACTTGAAACTCCGGAAACCCCGGAAGATTTTTGGGAGTGGAGAGGAGTTATTTTGTATGAAATTTTAGAGAAAGCGTATGAAAAGGGAAATATAATTATTCCGGAAGAATTTCAAGCAGGGATTGACTATAAAACAGAGGTTGAATCCGATCCGGGAACAGAGGGAAATCCCAATTATTACACTAAACGAGGATTCCCGGGAGCATCATATGGTTTCTTAAGGCTGGATGCGTTGAGTGGGATAGGAAACACCAACCCGAGTAAGAACTTTTTCGCTTACATACATTTGGGTATGAGGTACACTTCGGAAGAACTGGAAGCAAAGCATCCGAAAGCAAATAATCCCTTGTTGTGGGAGAAACGTCAATACGTTCTTAATTACATGAAAACTAAATACGATTTGGATTTGGAGGCGATAGCTAAAATTCCGGCTGTGAATTAATTATCAAAAAAATATTTCAAATAATAGAACTGTCTAACGTTTCTCTTGTTAGACAGTTCCCACTCTAGTATTGATTAAAAAATGTATTGTATGAATTATTGGTATGTAAATTTACTGGGACTACTCTTTTTTATTTTCCCGTGCAGCGGAAATGCTCAATCCCGAACTTCATTGCAAGATGAGGTAATCAAAGAATGGAACAACTACAGTCTTGAGGGAGCCACCGTAGAATCGATTTTAAAGCAGAGAGCGGCTGTGGAGAAAATGATTCTTGCCCGTGACAAGAAAGATGAAATGGCACGTCTTGCCAATCAAGTGAAGGCAATAAATCTGGTTGCCGATTATTATAGACAACACCGGGACGCCAGTGTGAATAAAAGTGCGTTACGGAAAGTATTGAAAGGCGTACGTTTTGATTCGCGGGAGTTCTTGGCACTTTCCAATCTTCAAAGAAATATAGATACTTATTTCAACGTCAAAGCCTTGGCGGACGGTTACGAGGCATCCCGGATTTTAGGCGATAAACGGGATGAAGTGGAGTACGAAAAATACAAACAAATACTGGAATCCCGAAATTCCGATTTGATATTGTCTTATTTTGCAGGGATTAGGAGTGATTTTATTCTCAACTACACGGAAGCATTGAAAAAAGCCCGTCCTCTATTCGAGCAATATATGCCGGAGGGAGAATTAAGGCAATTGGTGATGGAACTGTATGCCGCAAAGGAACGTTTGAGTTCGGGAAAGGATGCTCCTCTCTTTACTTTAATAGATTATAAAAGACAAGAGCACTCTCTTCAAGATTTCAGGGGTAAAATATTGATAATCGACGTCTGGGCGACTTGGTGTGGAGGATGTATCCGTAAATTACCTTATTTAATGAAAGTTGCGGAGAAGTATAAAGACCGTGCGGACGTGGAATTTATCACCATATCTATTGACGAGGAGAGCAAATTCAATCATTGGAAGTACTCTTTGCCAAGATACAAATTGTTAGGAGTTAAGAATTTGATTGCCTTCCCGAAATCGACTCCCTTCCAGGACGATTATGATGTGCATGGTATTCCCCGGTATATCATAATAGATAAAGACGGGAAAATAATTGATACCGATGTTCCCGGTCCGGGCAATGGTTTCGAAGAATTTGTGGATAAATTATTAGGTAGTTCAATTTAAGCGTACGAGATATGAATAATTGTGTAAAGAAAGTCGTTTTGCTCGTCGTTGCTGTTTTTGCATTCATGAATGGTTGGGGACAAGCGAACGTGTTGGAACAGCAAAAGAAAGAATTCGAACAAGGAAAACGTGATATCGATTTTTTAGCGTATTATATCGCTAATTTAAAAGAGAGTAAAGAGCGTCAGGCACTGAGTCGAGCATTGGATTGTTATATCGTGCTCTTGCCCGAGGAACAACGGTATGCGGAACAAAGTGTACAGGATTTTATCAGTTACATCGATTATCAGGAAAGTCAGGTTTGTCTGGATTATATCAAGAATTGGGATAAACTCAGTTTGAGTGAAGAACAGGTGAAACAGATGAGTCCCAAAATGGAAGTAATGATTTTATGGCCGATATTTCATTGGATGACTTCTCCCGCCGAGAAAAAGCCGGCACAACCCGATTGTGAAGAAATCGTGTCATTATTGGATAACGGTAACGTGGCTACTGTCTTCCCCACGTGTAAAACCTTGTTGGAAATGTGGCAATTATACAAGCGGAAAGATATCGATAAAATGGTGAAATTATTCGTCGGTATGCTACAAGCCGGGTTGAATGTAAGCGGGATAGTAGACATGGGTGTGGCAGGTTATTTCGTAAATTATCTGCTGGAGGAAACAAACGTGTCACAGGCACAGGAAATACAATCAGCCTTGGAAAACCTTTTGAAGGACGATTCATTAGAAAGGGCTAAAGCCGCTTCACTGAAGGGATGGAATGATGATTTTACCGGTAAAATCTTACTAGGAGAAGAGTAATGAAAATAGAGATTGTTTTTATCTTGCTGTTGTGTATCGGGTGTTCCGGTACACAACAATACTCCTTCTCGATTCGAGGAAACGTGGAAGGAGCCAAATACGGCAAAGCATTTTTGTTGACACCCAAGGAAGAAGTCATTTGTTCCACGAAAATCGATGGAGGTGATTTTGAATTGCGGGGAACTTTGGAAGAACCCGGGCAATATGTATTGAGAGTGAACCGGCAACAATTCATGTTCTTCATGGATGGAAAGAAAATGCGAATAGAGTGCCCCTATCGTTCCTTCTCGTCCAAGTACTTGAAAGGAGCTCCGGCAAACGATTTGTCCATAGAGTACGGCAAACTCCAAGAAGACTATACGGCAAAGCAAGAGCGTTTTTTAAAAGAATATAAAAAAGCGATGGATACCGGGGAGCAAAAAGCGGCAGACGAGGCGATGACTCAAGTGCTGTTAGTTGGAGAATCGGAATTTGTCCTCACGAAAGAGTTCGTGCGTGAGCATCCCGACAATATCTTTTCGGCTTACATTTCGGAGAAAGCGGGGAGAGAGAATTACACGAAGGCAAAAGAGTTGTACGAGTTGCTGACTCCCCGGGCACAACAATGTTCATGGGGACGTCTGTTGAAACAGCACCTTGACGGTTTGGCAGCGTCCGCCGAAGGACTCGTGTGTCCGGAATTTACCGTGTCGGATGAGGATGGTAATCCGGTTACAATGAGTTCCTTGAAGGGAGATATTCTTGTTCTCGACTTTTGGGCATCTTGGTGTGGTCCGTGCCGTCAGGAGATGAAAAGTTTGCGAGAACAATACAAGGAGTTCAAGGATAAAGGCGTACGTTTCGTGAGCATCTCTCTGGATGCCTCTTCGGAAAAATGGAAAGAAGCGTGCAAGGAAGAGAACATTCCTTGGCTCAGTACTTTGGCAGATGGCGGATGGGATGATTCCGAGGTGCGAAAACTGTTCGGCATACAATCCATCCCTCACATCATACTGGTTGGCAAAGACGGGAAAATCGTGGGTAAAAACTTGCGTCGCAATCTTTTGCGAGATAAAATCATCGAGTTGTTGAACAAGTAAATGGTACTCCAAATGAGAAAAAAATTATTGATACAATTTATGATTGTATGGGGAGTTTGTGTGTCCGCTTATGCGCGGGAACAACAAACTTCTGACACGTGTACAGTCTTGAAAATGAATCTCGACACCCCGGATTTGGAATCGTTGCGGGAACCCGAAATCATTCGCCTCGTGAATAGAGTCTTGGCTCTCAAGGAACCCAAGTTGGACGTGATGGGGCGTGCCACGTGGGTATTATATAACATCCGGAGCGAGCGAGTGAGAGAATGTTACGTCATGTGGGCATTAGCTGAAAAATTGGATCGAGGGGATAACACGTTTATCGAGCATATTTTCACGGATATGGATTTGTGTTCCGTGTCTGAAAAATTGATAAATAGAGCCCGGGAATTGGTAGCCTTGTACGAACCTTTGCAACCCGGAAAGGATGCCCCGGACTTTGAACTCGAGTCGAGCGACGGGAAAACCGTTCGTTTGCACGATTTGCAAGGGAAACCGTTATATATAGAAGTGTGGAAACTTGATTCCGCGAATTGCCGGAAAGATTTGGCACGTTTGGAAGAATTGAAGTCGGAACATAAAAATGTTCAGTTCGTGACAGTAGTCGTTGAACCTCTGGGCAAGAAAGAAGCTTGGAAACAATTTTTGAGGGACAACGGTCACGAGGGCAAAGGCATTCATCTCTTTGCCGACGAGAACGCTACTTTCCGCGAGGCATATCGTATTAAGTCCATCCCCCGGTGTATATTGTTTGACGCGAAAGGGAAATTCCTAATCCCGTGGAGTGTATCACCGGGGAATGAGTATTTCCTCTATTTCCTTTCTATGTTGAAACAGCAACAGGGGAATAAAATGAAGTAATTAATGTATTAAATAAATAGAGTGATGAAAATAAAGAAATTATTCGGGAGCGTGTTGTTCATGTGTGCCGTGTTAGTGGCAGAAGCACAAACTCCTGTCGATTGGCACTTATTGTCGCCTGCCAAAGACAAAGTTTACGGGGCAGGTATTTTAGAAGCTTACCGTGAGTTGGAGAACACTACTCCCAAGCGAAAAGTGGTAGTGGCGTTAATTGATGCGGGCTTTGACGTGCAACACGAGGCTTTGGCTAACGTCTTGTGGCAAAACAAGAAAGAAGTTGCTGGGAATGGAAAAGACGACGATAAAAACGGGTATCGTGATGACCTGCATGGTTGGAATTTTCTTGCTTCTCCTGACGGTAAGTTAATCGAGAGGACTTCCGATGAAGCTTTCCGGCAGTTTTTGAAAGTGAAGGAGCGTTTCGATGAACTTCACGGGAAGGAAAGAAGTGATGAAGAAAGCAACGAATACATCGGGTATCTTAAATTTGCAAAGAACAGTCGGTTAGTATCCCTGTACACGGGAGCAAGTTTTAATTACAATATAGCTAAAGGCGTCGAAGAATTAGATCGGCTGTTACGGGAAAAATGTCCCGATCGTGAACCTACATTGGAAGATTTTGCAGCCTTGAACCCGATAGTGCAACAATCCGGTGATACGCTTCAGAAGATCGCCTACTATACTTATAGTATAATATGGAGCTTCGGGAATCAAAATAAGAAATGGGATACCTTGTATCGAAATCGCTACAGAAGCAGTGAGGCACAGCGTCAGGAGTGTGAAAAAGCGTGGGCGGCATTGGTCGACGAGAGGAGTTTGGCGAACGATGATTTCAATACCTTGTCAAACAAATATTACGGGAACCACGAGTTCCTTTCTGTTGCAGCCGACGAGGGAACAGCCGTGGCGGGTATCATTGCCGCCACTCCCGGTGTTGCCAAGGGGATAAAGGGAATTTCCGATCAAGTGGAATTGATGCTTATCCGTGCCGTCCCCTCCTCCGGTGACGCGTACGATAAAGATATAGCCTTGGCCATCCGTTATGCGGTAGAACAAGGAGCGGATATTATCAACATCAGTTTCGGGAAATACATGTTGGACAACCCGAAATGGATAGATGACGCTATCGCCTACGCCGAGAAACACGATGTATTGATTGTGCATTCCGCCGGCGATAACTATCGTGACACGGAGAAAGACCCGTATTTCCCGGTGGCACAAGGTCAGGGGCGTAAACACGCATTCTCCAATATAATCACGGTCGGAGCCTCCGATATGGAGGGAAATCCTTATATCAACAGTAATTACGGGGCAAGCAGTGTCGATGTCTTCGCTCCCGGCGTGCAATTGTACACAACGGTTCGCGGGGATAACTATCGTAAAGTGACGGGTACGAAAATAGCGGCTCCGGTAGTCACCGGTATCGCAGCCATGTTGAAATCTTATTACCCCTCGCTCAAAGCCTCACGAATAAAGGATATTTTAGTATGCACTGCCCGGCAGACGCCCTCTGCCACTGTCCCCTTCCCGCATGATCCGACCAATAGTGAAGGTGCGCCGACCGGGGGATATGACCGGTTATGTGTATCGGGAGGTATTGTTGATGCCGTTGCCGCTGTTCAACTGGCGCGTGAGATTTGTAAGGGAAAGTAATTAAAAATATTCAGTATGAAATTCAAACAATTATATATTAGTCTGTTGGTTGTGAGTCTTGTTTTTTCGTGTTTCACGACCAAGGCAGAAACTCCTGCCTTTTATGTAGAAGTGCCTTACACGACCATTAACGGGAAGATTATCATTGAAGCGCGAGCAGAAGGCGTCCCGGGAAAATTTATTTTTGACACGGGTGCACCTACTTATATCACCTATTCTCTGGCTCGTCGTCTTTCTTTAGAATCCACGAGCACGCAAAATATTCTGGATGCTCACAATCAGTCGATGACTTTGGAGAAGACACAATTGAAAAGTTTGTCCATGGGGATGAAGCCGGGAATTAATATAGAAGAAATTCCGGTCACGATTATGCCCGAAGGTCATCTTATCGAACAATTCGGCGTGGATGGAATGATCGGTTGCGAGTTATTCCCGGGGGCTGTCGTGCGTATAGATTCTCGTCAGAAAAAGATAATTATAACCGATAACATTTCCCCTTTCCGTATTAATTTGAGGAATCGTTTGCCGTTGCTCCACGTGCAAGGGCAGATACCATTTATAGAATTGAACGTGGGAGCGGGGGTGATGGAAACGGTTATGTTCGATAGCGGTTCGGGAGCTTTTTATGAAATGATCTCCGCCACGGCGTCGGAAGCTCTTCGGGAAAATGCCGCCGCTTTGCAATCCAAGGGATACGGTAGTAGTGGTATCGGTATGGCGGGGGCTGCCTCTGCCGGTGAACATAATTTGATTCGTTTATTTGAGTTGCGTGTCAGCACGGGACGTTTCCGGAATATTGTCACGGAATCGATGGATGCACCGTGTTCCCGTTTGGGTTCACAATTATTGGACTACGGTACGGTGACGATTGATTACGCCTCGAGCGCTTTTTATTTTGAGCCTTTTGAATCGGCACCTCAAGATTTGTACAAGAAAAGATGGAACGTGGATTTCACCGTGGCGAATGGTCACGTCGTGATTGCTTGCGTTTGGGGAGAGCTGGTGGAAAAGATTTCTCCGGGAGAACGTGTTTTGAAGATAGACGGGGAACCCGTCGGGGAGGTAAATGTCGCCGATGCCTTGCAATCTTCGATAGTGAAAATTAAGAACGAGAAAGCTGTTATCACGGTTTTACGACAAGATGGAACGGAAGTGGATGTCACTATTGAAAAGAAGTAAATAGTAGATATATTTTTAAGGGGCCGCATGAATGATTTTTAATGCGGTCTCTTTTTTTTGCACTATTTGAACCTTTTTTCTCATGACTTTCAGTAGAGATAAGTTAAATAATTGTAATTAATGATGTATATTAATTGTAGTTTATTGGTATCATCTCCTATTCAACTCCTATTCAACTCCCATTCAACTCCTATTTTAAAGGGTAAAAAATAGGATTTAAATTAAAATTGAATAATATTTACATCATAGATGATTCCTGTAATATACATGATTAATAACCTTGAAATAACTGAATTAGGGAGTAATAATATTTTAACGGGAACTCAAAACTAATAGACGTTTTGATTTTGTTGCAAATTTTATTCAATCATTAAATTATTTCGCTACTTTTGAAATCTTGTGTAACGTGTATTATTATTTGTATGAGGAAAGTAGTTTGTAGTATTTTGTTTATCTGGCTATTCGTGAGTACTTATGGTCAGCGTTCGGAGGATATCCGGTGGAATCCGTCGAACGGGATGAACTTCGTGGAGTTTCTGGAAGTGTGGAAACCGGGAATGCCTGTTAGTGAGGATGATAATTTTTTCATTTCACGTGTGAAACTGAAGGAGCGTTTCGAGAACGTGAAGACGCAGGTGCATCAGGAATTGAACACAGAACGGCAGTTGTGCTGGTGGACACCCATGGGTGACGGGAAAAAGCAATGGAAGTCTTTTCCCCGCAATCAATTTGAGGCGGATAATTTCAGTATGTGGCAATACGTGGATATACACGGGAATTGGGGGGACGGTTGGTTCCGGGTTCCGGGGGTATTCAATGATGCGGCACATAAAAACGGGGTGCGCACGGGATGCGTGTTGTTTATCAACTGGGGGGAATCGGTTCGGAAGCCGGGTGACCGGGTGTACGATCTTTTCGTTAAATTGACGGAGAAAGATGAATACGGGCGTTTCAGATACGCGGAGAGGTTGATTCTGTTTTTGAAGTATTACGGGATTGACGGTATCGGTATCAACCCGGAAGGAGCGTGGAGTGCCGATATCGCTTCGGAGGTTCAGGATTTCTTCGCAGAATTGCACGTGCAGGCGAAAGTGCAGGGATTGAAGGGTTTTCATATAGATTGGTATGATAGCAATGATAATAACGGACGTTTGAGTTTCGGGCAAAACGCTTTGCAGAACCGTAACCGGGATTGGTTCCAGAAAGGGAATCGTGTGGTGTCGAATATGTTTATGCTGAATTATAATATTGATAATTGGGGAGGTAACAAGGACCCAATGGGTGAATCAGCCCGCAATGCCGTTGCCTACGGGAGAAGTTCGTATGACGTGTACGCCGGGTTCTACCTGAGAGGACGGGGGCTTTCCAGTTATGATTTTGAATCTCGTGAAGGAAAGGGATGGGAAGTGTTGAAAGACAAACCCGTGTCCGTCTGCCTGTGGGGAGAACATGAGCGGAATAATATTCATAACGCTTCCCGCGAGTACGGGGAAGATTCGCTTACCGTGCAACAGACTTATTTGCGTAAACTGGAATACTTTTTCACGGGTGGGACAAGAAATCCGGTGAATGCGCCTGTCGTGACCAATACGATTACGACGGTGAACGAGAAGGATATGCAACGTTTCCACGGGATATCGACTTTCTTTCCGGCACGAAGTGCGATACGGGAACTCCCTTTCGTGACTCGTTTTAACTTGGGGAACGGGTTTTTCTTTAACAAGGAAGGGAAGACGGTCAATACATTGGCTTGGTACAACATCGGGATGCAGGATTGGATGCCTTCTTGGCGTTGGTGGGTAACGGGACGGGACGAGCGTGTCCCGGGGGATGCCGTGCGATGTGATTTCGTGTTCGAGGATGCTTGGTTCGGGGGCTCGTGCTTGAAATTGCACGGGGCGACGGGGTATTCCAAAGTTCGTTTGTTCAAGACGGATATATCGGTTGACGGGCATGTAGAATTGGCTTTTACTTGTAAAGTGGAGGGAAGTGACGATAGTTACTTGAAGGTGATTCTTTCGAGGGTAGGGACGGAGGCGGAGTTTATTGAAATTCCGGTAAGGCAAGAAGTGAAGCCGGGGCAATGGCAGACTATAAGATGTAAGTTAGGAGATTTCGGGATACAGGCGGGGGAAAGAATCGCTTGTATCGGGTTGGTGGTCGAGAATACGCCGGAAGACTACGAGGCTTTTATCGGAGAATTGTCTTTAACCGACCCGCGGGTCAAGTATAATCCTGTACGTCCGGATATTTTGGCAACGAAGGTTATTCGGGAATACAATGATTCTCTGGATTTTAAACTGGTATGGGATGTAATGCCCCTTGTGAACCGTGAGAAGGATATGCCCGTGATGAACGAGGCGGTGGACACATGGTATTATGAGGTGTACGTGAGGGAATCGCTGCGTGGCAAGGCTCGTTTGGTGGCGACGACTACTTCGTGGGCGGCGTACGTGTGTGGCGTGCCTGTTTTGCCCGGTGGCAAAGGACTTTGGCTGGGAGTACGGGCAGTGGCACCCGACGGAAAGCGCACGTCTAAGATTACATGGGAGAGAGTAAAATAGGAATCGTGTATCGATTTTAACGTAAATTTAACCTATCCCGCGGAGCAAGGAGGGGGATAGATGTTTATATTTGGAAATTAATTATTTTGTGTTTTATATATTATTTATTGCGAGATGAAACAAATTTACCGATTATCAATTTTGTTGTGTTTGATGATTTCGGTGATGCCGTCATTTGCCCAGAAGAAAAAGGGCGGCGGTAATACCCGAAACGAGTATGTTGTGTTGGCATCCAAAGACGTGCAGAATGATGCAGCTTGGATGCAGGTAGTGGATGCTTTGAAAAACAAGCATAAAGCGGAGGTCTTTTTTTACGAGAAAGCTCCCCGTGAGAATCTGGCCGATCTTCAACGGGTGCGTCCCCGTTACGTGGCTATCGTGGAGAAACCGGAGAACTTGGGACGTGATTACGTGATAGATATGCACCACGTGAGCCGGGAAGTCGACAATGATATTTTTGCCGATTTCTTGTGGGGTGTTATCACGGGCTATGACGCAGATGCGGCGATGAAAATGGTGAACAACAGCACGGAACCTTTGTTGGTGAAAGATGCCGTTGCCACGATCATGGAGTTGAATAGCGCGAAATGGTTTGATAATTACGCTTGGGTTGACGATCATAGCCGCGGGCTTTGGGGCGAGAAGAAAGGTAGAGACGCGAAAGTGCAGACCGCCCAGATAGACCCGAAGACTGTTTTGAAGAAATTCACGGACTTGTATGGCGAGTACAACCCGGATTTGGTTGTGACTGCGGCTCATGCCACCGAAAGGAATTTGGAGATGCCTTTCTCTTTAGGCAATATTCTGGCGAAGAACGGAAAGCTTTACGCCAGCGATCATTATACCCGTACAACTTGGGATTTAAAGGAGAGCGGGAAGCGTAAAGTGTATTTTGCCGTGGGTAACTGTTTGATAGGAAACGTGAATAACACGAAGGAGAGTATGGCTATCGCTTGGATGAATAGCGGTAACGCCGCTACCATGATCGGCTACGTGGTAACTACTTGGCACGGTCGTAACGGTTGGGGTGGTCTGAAATATTGGGTTACCAATCCGGGACGCTATACTTTGGCTGAGGCAATATACATGAACCAGCAGGATTTCCTGTACCAGCAAAACGAGTGGTATCCTTCTTTAATTAAGGAAAACTATAACTTTGACGGAAATGAATTTCAGATTGCGGGACAGAAGATTGCGGAGGCAATAAAAGGACAACCCACGAAAGATCAGATCGGTTTCTGGCATGACCGCGACGTGTTGGCATATTACGGCGATCCGAAGTGGGAGGTACGCCTGCAGGAAGTTCCGGGAGAAACGGATTTCACGGTAACTTCCAAAGTGAAAGGAAAGAAATGTATTATCACGATCAAGACAAACGAGAATTTCAGTCTGGAACGCATGAAGGGGGATAAGTTCAAACAGGAACACGTGTTGGATTTACCCTTCAACTATTTCTTCCCCGTGCGTTTGAACAATCCTCGTCTGGCTGCCGGACAGGACTGGAAGGCTGTCGTGGACGAGAATTTCCTGATTATTTATAACCCGGATTTCAAACCGAATTCTACTTACGAGGTGGTACTGGATATAGATAAATAAAGGTCTTTACCTTGTCAGCTTGAATAGGGTATGACTTGAATGGAGGTGTGTTTTGACACACCTCTTTATGTTATTATCAAAAGGAAATGAAACTCTAAATTTTAAACTCTCTAAACTTTTTTTATCTTTGGGGGAATAAAACTAAGATACCATGAAACAATTTGTTGTCGTTTGTCTGTTCACGTTGCTGGTGTGCGCTTGTGAGAGGGAAGAACATTTTATAACCGATGCCGTCTACCGTGAAATGGTAGAGGTTGATTTTCAACAGAAAAAAGCCGTGTTCGGGGAGGCTGACACGGTATTGTTCGACGTGTTTAATACCGAAATGACTCTCGCGGAGCGGGAGGCGTTGACTTTCCTCTACGCTTATTCGCCGCTCGTTGATATTTCCTTGTCGGGCGGGGAGTTCTTGCTTGACAACGTGCGTCTGGCATTCCGGGCACGTGAAGAGATGCCGTGGGGAGAAAAGATACCGGAACATATTTTCCGGCATTTCGTGCTTCCGGTGCGGGGAGGCAAAGAGAATCTTGACACGGCGAGAGCGGTGTTTTTCAATGAATTAAAAGAACGGGTTGCCGCTTGCGGGAACATGGAGCGGGCGGCGTTGGAGGTGAATCACTGGTGTCACGAGAACGTGATTTATCGACCGACGAATGCGCGCACGTCTTCGCCTCTTGCCACGAGGCAGCGGGCTTACGGGCGGTGCGGGGAAGAGTCCGTGTTCGCTCTGGCGGCATTGCGTGCAGTGGGGATTCCCGCGCGGCAGATATACACGCCCCGTTGGGCGCATTGCGATGATAATCACGCGTGGATAGAGGTTTGGATAGACGGGGAATGGAAGTACTTGGGGGCATGCGAGCCGGAACCGAGGCTGAATATCGCGTGGTTTACCTTGCCCGTGCAGCGAGCGATGTACGTGGAGGCGGAAGTGTTCGGGAAATACGAGGGGGACGAGGAGATCGTGTCAACGAACGAGAACAGTTCGGCTGTAAACGTGACTTCCCGTTACACCCGTGCGGTGAGAACCGTGGTGCAGGTGAAAGACACGGCGGGGAATCCCGTGGAAAACGCTAAAGTGGAATACAAGATATTTAATTACGGGGAGTTCTATCCAGTGGTGACGCTCCATTCCGATGCGCGGGGAGAAACGCACCTGACGTTGGGAGAGGGGAATGTCGTGGTTTGGGCAAGTCGGGACGCTCGCTTCGGGGTGGTGCGGTTCCCCGTGAACGAACGGGACACGCTCGTGGTGACGTTGGATAAGCGGGAGGGAGAACTCTTCTCCACTGAATTTGAGTTGGTTCCGCCCGTGCAGCGGGATATCGAGGCATTGACTTCGGCGGGGGAGAGAGCCGAAAATGATTGTCGTTTCGTGCGCGAGGATTCTATTCGGGATGCCTATGTTGCCACTTTTATGACACCCGGAGAGGCGCATTGCGTGGCGACGGAATTGGGCGTCGACACCGCTCGTTTTGCCCGGTATATAAATGTTGCGCGAGGCAATTACCGGGAGATAGAACGCTTGTTCCGCTTGTCGGGGGATAAGGAACGGGCGATGGCGCTGCTGGATGTCGTGGCGGAGAAAGATTTGCAGGATACCCCCGCTGACGTGTGGCTCGACCATTTGGAAGGGACGAGGGATTTCGAGGAGGATGCCCTTTTCCGGGACTACGTGTTGAATCCGCAGGTTCAGAATGAATTGATAACGGCTTTCCGGCAACCGATTCGGGCGGTGTTGGCACGTGAAGGGGTACTCTCGGGCGAGGATACTCTCGGGCGGCGTGCTATGGCGGAACGGTTGTTGCGATATATCGAGCGAACGCGAATCGTGAACTATCCCGCCAAGGTGGCTACCCCGCCTGTCGGGGTTTTGAGGGCGGGAGTGACTGATGGGCTTTCCCGGGATATTTTCTTCGTGGCGCTTTGCCGTACGGTGGGGATTCCGGCTAGATTGGGAGCAGTTTCCGGTAAGGCGGAATGTTGTTTGGACGATATGTGGTACACGGTGAATTTTGCCTCGGACCAAGCCATGCCGAAAGGGAAATTTATGCTCCATTACTCCGGAGCCCCGGTCGGGGACCCGAAATATTTCTTGAACTTCACGATCGGGAAGCTCGAGAACGGCGGGGTACGCGTGATTGACTTGGGAAGTAATGCCGATGTCGATATGGGGGCAGGTGCTTCTTACAGTAAGATATTCGCCGCTCCCGTGGAACTGGAAGCGGGTTATTACACGCTCTCTACCGGTAATAGACGGAATGACGGGGCGGTGATGGCGGGATTGACAACCTTTCGCGTGGAAGCGGGTGAACAGACTGATGTCGAGTTGCGGATTCTTCCCGTGATGGAACGGGTGGAATTGGCGGGACACGTTGCGTTGCCCTTGGCGTTCACGCCGGAGGGGGCAATGTCACCGGGGGACATATCTTTGCCTCGGCAAGGCTACACGGCTATCGCGGTGGTGGAAGCCGATAAGGAACCGACCAATCATCTGTTGCGTGACATGGGCAGTATAAAGGACGAGTTGGAACGGTTGGGTGTCCCGCTCTATGTCGTGTTTAAAGATAAGGATAACTTGCAAAAATTCCGTCCTTCCGATTTCCGTCCGTTCCCCGCGGTGATACGCTGGGGGTATGACTGCGACGGGAAGTTGCTCCAGCGTCTGGCAGAAGGATTGCAACTCCCTGACACGGGCAATCTTCCGTTGGTAGTTCTCGTGAATGACAAGGGGGAGGTGGCTTTCATGTCAAGAGGGTATCGCGTTGGATTGGGTACACAGATTATGAACGTGATGAACCGGAAATGATGCAGATAAATATACGCACTTTTGATGTAAAGGACGCGGAAGCGGTGTCCCGTTTGATTAGGAAAAATCTCGTGGAGGTGAATAGCCGGGATTATGACGGAGCGGTGATTGATTACATGTGTCGTTTGTTTTCTCCGGCGTACCTGCGGGAGTTGACCGCCGGACGTGTCATGTTCGTGGCGGAGGTGAATGGTGTCGTGTCGGGTACTGTTGGGTTGGAGGGGGATGAGGTATGTGCCCTTTACGTGACGCCGGATGCTCACGGGCAGGGGATTGGCGAACGGTTGATGCGACATGCGGAAGAGGTCGCCTTGGAGCGGAATATTCACGTGCTGCATTTGTCGGCAAGTCTTACGGCGGTCGGTTTTTACGAGAAGATGGGATATGTCGCCCGGGAAAGGGAGGAGTCCGAGTATTTCGGCCCCGCTTATATCATGACGAAATTAATTGAAAATTGAAAACGAGAAAACGTTATCTCTTTTCGAGGTTCTCTTGTTTCAACTTTCAATTGAATTCCGTACATTAGACGCCTCTTTTGTGGAATTTTGTATGTGTTAATTTATATATTATGAAAGAAAAGTCTGTTAGTGTAAAGGCTTTATTGCCTGTGTTATTCGGGTTCTTCATCATGGGATTTTGTGACGTGGTGGGAATTTCCGTCGGTTTTGTAAAGAGAGATTTTCAATTGAGTGAAACGGTGGCGAATTTTCTTCCCTCTATGGTGTTCCTGTGGTTTTTGTTGCTGGCTGTCCCCGCGGCAATACTGATGAACCGTATCGGGCGGAAACGAACCGTGCTGGTGAGTATGTTTATTACTATCGTGGGAATGTTGATTCCTTTCGTCGATTACAACATGATTACCTGTTTCGTGGCGTTTGCCCTTTTGGGAATCGGTAACACAATCCTGCAAGTGTCGTTGAACCCGCTTTTGACAAATGTCGTGAAAGGTAACGTGCTTGCCAGTTCGCTCACGGCAGGACAAGTTCTTAAAGCGGTTTCCTCGTTCTGCGGACCTTTTATCGCGGCTTTTGCCGCTTCCGTGCTGGGGAATTGGCAGTACCTGTTCCCGATATTCGCGGGATTGACACTCTTGTCGACGTTCTGGCTTATGGCGGTGCATATCCGGGAAGAGGCTCCGGAACAAGCGTCTTCATGGGGTGCGACGTTCGGGTTGTTGAAGGACAGGACGATTTTCCTGCTATTCCTCGGAATCGTGTTCGTGGTAGGTGTCGATGTGGGTACGAATATGGTTGCACCCAAGTTATTGATGGAACGATGCGGTTTTACCGAGATCGAGTCCGCGGTGGGGCCGAGCACTTATTTCGCATTCCGTACTATCGGTGCGTTTATCGGTACGTTCTTGTTGGCACGCGTGGCGGGTAACAAGTATTTCCGGGTGAATATCCTCGTGGCTATTGCCGGATTGCTCGTGTTATTCTTTGTCAGCGGACAATACGCTATCCTCGCTTTGATCGCCTTGATAGGTTTCACTTGTTCCAGTATATTCTCGCTCGTGTTCTCCATGGCTATTCAAGCACGTCCGGAGAAAGCGAACGAAATATCGGGTCTTATGGTTACCGGAATCTTCGGGGGTGCCGTGGTGCCGCCGCTTATGGGATATCTTACCGACCTGCTCGGTAGTCAGGCTGGGTCGCTTTTCGTGATCCTCGGTTGCCTCTGCTACCTGCTTTACTGCTCGTTCGGGATAAAAACTAAATAATTTTTGATTGATGATTTATGATTTTCGATTCTCATGTTGTAGTCATAAATCGTCAGTCTTAAATCATAAATATAGAAAGTTATGTACCAGTTTGATAAAAGAATAGTGATGACGTTGGATGCCGGGGGTACGAATTTCGTGTTCTCTGCCATACAGTCCAATGCGGAAATCGTGACGCCGCTCACGTTGCCTTCCAACGGGGGGGATTTGGATAAATGCCTCGCGACGATGGTCACGGGGTTCTCCGCAATCAAGGAGAAGTTGCCGGAAGCTCCCGTGGCAATCAGTTTTGCTTTTCCCGGTCCGGCGGATTACGTGAACGGGATTATCGGTGATTTGAAAAATTTGCCGGCATTTCAAGGGGGAGTGGCGTTAAAAGCCTTTTTGGAACGGGAGTTCGGTATACCCGTGTTTATTAATAATGACGGTGATCTTTTCGCTTACGGGGAGGCGTTGGCGGGAGCCTTGCCGGAGGTGAACCGGATATTGCAGGAAGCGGGCAAAAACAAGGTGTACAAGAATCTGATCGGCATCACGCTGGGAACCGGGTTCGGGGGTGGTGTCGTGCGGGATCGGGAACTGTTTCTCGGGGATAATGGTGCTGCCGCCGAGGTATGGGTACTGCGTGACAAGCGGGAACCCCGTTACGGTGTGGAAGAGGGTATCTCTATACGGGCTATTCGGCGGGGATACGCTCGTTTGTCGGGCGACACACGTGATTTGACACCGAAAGATATATTTGATATTGCCGAGGGTACGCTTGACGGGGATGCGGAGGCGGCACGTGAGGCTTTCGCCCGTTCCGGGGAAGTGCTCGGGGAAGCTATCGCCTCGATGAACGCCGTGATTGACGGTATTGTCGTGATCGGTGGCGGTATTATTGCGGCTCATAAGTATCTGATGCCTGCCGTCATGCGGGAGTTGAACGGAAGCTTGTGCATGTATGATGGCTCCCCGGTCGATCGCATGGAAATGAAGGCTTTCTTCTTGGATGACCCGGCGGATCGTGAGGCATTCCTTGCCCCGACTACCCGGCAGATTATCATTCCGGGTACGACGGAAACGGTGGATTACGATCCCGTGAAACGTGCTGCCGTGGTGATAACGAGATTGGGTACAAGCAAGGCAATCGCTTTCGGGGCGTATGCCTTCGCGTTGAATGAACTGGATAAATGAGTTTATAATGTTTATAAAGTTCATAAGGTTAATAAAGTTTATAACATGACATAAGCTTGTAAATCTTATGAACTTTATAAACTTTTTCGTATATTTGGAACGAACAAGAATTGTAAACTAGAAGAGAGTACATGAACCCTGATTACTTTTTCTGACGTTACTTCCCGGGTAAAGTTGTCGTGATCCTGCGACCGCTCTTTTCATTTTTTATTCTGAATTTTAATTTCTAAATTATATATTTATGAACCCTGATTACTCGTTGAACCCGCACGTTCTGGCGCGGTATCTACAAAAAGAACCGAAGAATTTTACCAAGGAGGACATCATTCGTTACGTGAGAGAGAATGATATAGAGATGATAAACTTCCGCTACCCCGGGGCGGACGGACGATTGAAGACATTAAACTTTATTATTAACAGTATCGAGCATCTTGATAATATCCTTACTTGTGGCGAACGAGTGGACGGATCGAGTCTTTTCCCTTATATAGAGGCGGGTTCGAGCGACCTTTACGTGTTGCCCCGCTATCGCACTGCGTTCCTCAACCCTTTCAGCCAGATCCC
Source organism: uncultured Butyricimonas sp. (assembly GCF_959596855.1). Taxonomy (NCBI): domain Bacteria; kingdom Pseudomonadati; phylum Bacteroidota; class Bacteroidia; order Bacteroidales; family Odoribacteraceae; genus Butyricimonas; species uncultured Butyricimonas sp. Next base: position 21,999 of record NZ_CAUFYA010000010.1, on the reverse strand, counting down.
GGCGGTAGATATTCTTTGCAGTTTTTACACGAAGGACGGCAAACCTCTCGAAATGTCGCCCGAGTACACCATGCGCAAGGCTCACGAGGCGTTACGGCAGGTAACGGGTATGGAATACGAGGTGATGGGAGAGTTGGAATACTACGTGGTAACCGAGGTAGAGAGTTATTTCGATATACCCGACCAGCGCGGGTATCACGAGTCGATGCCTTTCTGCAAAGGTCAGGAGTTGCGCGAGTTGGCAATGAAGTACATCGCTTCTACCGGGGGATTGATCAAGTATGGGCATTCCGAGGTGGGTAATTTCACGCTTGACTGCCAGTCGTACGAACAGAACGAGATCGAGTTCCTGCCTACCCGTATGGAAGACGCCGCCGATCAGTTGATGATTGCCAAATGGATACTCCGCACGCTGGCACACGAGTACGGGGTAGACTTGACATTTGCCCCGAAAATTACCGTGGGTAAAGCCGGTAGCGGTTTGCACATCCACACCCGTTTGAGCAAGGACGGCAAAAATGCCATGGTAGAAAACGGTAAGTTGACGGACAATGCCTTGAAGGCGATTGCCGGGTATCTTGATCTCGCACCTTCGTTGACCGCTTTCGGGAACACGAACCCGACATCGTATCTTCGGCTAGTGCCTCATCAAGAGGCGCCCACGAATATCTGCTGGGGAGATCGCAATCGTTCCGTGCTCGTGCGCGTACCGCTCGGTTGGACTAGCGGGGCGACACACATGATGCGTGATGCCAACCCGCTGGAACGCGTGGAAGAACATGATTACAGTAACAAACAAACGGTGGAATTTCGTTGTCCAGACGGTTCGGCAGACGTTTATCTTTTGATTGCCGGACTCGCCGTTGCCGCCCGCCACGGTTTCGAGATGAAAAATGCTTTGCAATATGCCCGTGAGCGTTACGTGGACGTGAATATTTTCGACGATGCCAACAAGGCGATAGCCGATAGGTTGAGCCATTTACCTACTTCTTGTCACGAGTCGGCACTCTGTCTTGAACAACAGCGCACCGTTTACGAGGAATATGGAGTGTTCGCTCCCGCTCTGATTGACGGTCTGATCGCCTCGCTTCGAAAATTCAACGATGCTGAGCTCCGTGAACAACTCAAAAACGAGGATATCTCCGTGGAGGAATTGGTAGAGAAATATTATTATTGCGGGTAGAGGAGGAAAGGTAAAAACTAAAAGCTAAAAGTTGAGAATAGGAATATACTTTTAGCTTTTAGTTTTTATTTTTTAACTTAATTCAGTCCGCTACGTTCCAGCAAAGCATCAACCGTCGGTTCTTGACCGCGGAAACGCTTGTAGAGTGTCATCGGGTTCTCTGAAGCACCTTTTTCCAGTACTTCACGGCGGAACGATTCGGCAGTGGCACGGTCGAAAATACCGTGTTGTTTGAAATGCGCGAACGCGTCGGCATCAAGTACCTCTGCCCATTTGTAACCGTAGTAACCGGCAGCGTATCCACCGGCAAAGATATGGCCGAAGGCGGGACAGAATGCGGTACCTTTTACGATAGGCATAATCTCCGTGCGTCCCATGGCACGTTGCTCGAAGTCAACGAGAGGCTCGGTAACAGGAGCGGTGATCGTGTGCCATGCCATATCCACCATACCGAAACTCAACTGGCGTTCGCTGGCGTATCCCGACTGGAAATTGGACGAACGTTTGATCTTGTCGATATATTCCTGCGGGATGGTTTCCCCGGTCTGGTAGTGGGTTGCCCACGTGTCCAGCCACTCTTTTTCAAGCGCGTAGTTTTCCATGAATTGCGAGGGCAGTTCCACGAAGTCACGGGATACCCCGTCCATGGAAGTCGAACCGTAAGTACATTTGCCGAAGATGCCGTGTAAGGCATGTCCGAACTCGTGGAGGAAAGTGGTTACCTCGTTGAAGGTCAAGAGTGACGGCAGCGTGTCAGTGGGTTGCGTGAAGTTCATCACGAGTGACACGAGGGGACGCTGGTCTTTGCCGTCCACCGTCTTTTGCCCGCGGAAAGCGGTCATCCATGCACCGCCGCCCTTGCTTGCTCGCGGGAAAAAGTCCGTGTAAAGCACGGCGAGGAACGAGCCGTCATTATCGTAAACCTCGTAAGTCTTCACCTCGGGGTGGTAGCGCGGAATATTAGTCACTTCCTTGAACGTAATACCGTAAAGACGGGTAGCGAGGTCGAATACACCCCGTTGCACGTTTTCCAGTTTGAAATAGGGGCGCAACATCTCGTCATCGAGAGCGTATTTATCTTGCATCAATTTATTGGAATAGTATGCCCAATCCCAACGTTGCAATTCACCTTTCAACCCCTTGGCGCGGGCGTAAGCTTCCACTTCCGCTTTATCTTGCAGCGCGTGGCGGTGCGATGCCTCGTGCAATTGATCGATAAAGTTATTCACGATAGACGGGGTATTTGCCATCCGGTCGGTGAGGGCATAGTCGGCATAGGTCGGGTATCCCAGTAATTTCGCTTTTTCCAGTCGTAGCGCCGCGATACGTTTTACCACTTCCTCGTTGTTATGCTCGTTGTTGCGGTATGCACGGGAGGCGTTGGCACGGTACATCTTCTCGCGCAGGTTGCGATTGTCGGCGTATTTCATGAAAGGTCCCATGCTCGGGTAATGGAGGGTAAATATCCAGCCTTCTTTGCCGCGCTGTTTGGCGGTCATGGCTGCCATTTCCTTCACTCCGTCGGGAAGTCCCGCGAGGTCTTTCGCGTCGGTCACGTGCAACTCGAAATCATTGGTTTCCGCCAGTTCGTTTTTATCGAACGTGAGGCTTAGTTTCGACAGTTCCACGGATATTTCCTTGAACCGTTCTTTGGCATCGCCTTCGAGATTTGCGCCACCGTCGATAAACGCTTTCCACGTGTTCTCCAGCAAGGTCGTTTGTTCCGTGTTAAGATTTAACTTCTCTTTCTGTTCGTGTACTTGTTTCACGCGGGCGAAAAGAGCGGGGTTCATGTATATGGCGTTGCCGTGAGCGGTGAGTTTGGGCGATACGTTCTGTGCGATATCCTGCATCACGCTGTCCGTCAGGCAGGCGTTCAGGTTGAAAAATATACCTGCCACGTCACCCAACCGCTTGCCGGCACCGTCCAGTGCCACGATGGTATTTTCGAATGTCGGCGCTTCTTTCGAGTTGGCGATGCGGTCGATATCCCGTTGTGCTTCCTCGATGGCAGCGTCAAAAGCGGGTTCGTAATGCTCCGCTTTGATCTTGTCAAAAGGGGGCGTCTGGTGGGGTGTGGCGAAGTCCGCCAACAGCGGGTTATCGTTCGTCTTTCCGCAAGATGCCACAAGTAAAATAATTGCAGCCATAGATAATGTTTTTCTCATGTTATATTATATTTGTTATTACTCGAATTTCGGGCACGAAGTTACGAAATAATTGAAAATTGAAAATGGAGAATTGAAAATGATTTACAATGTTTCCAGAACTACCTCCAAAAAGAGGTTTAGAGTTTAGATTGAAGACCTTATTATTATATATATTTAATCATTCAATCTAAAATAGAGCCTTGGCTCGCGGGAGGCTTCATCATAGACTATTTTTTCCGTGTTTCCTTTTGAAGTGAAGTTTTCACCGAACGAGAAAATAACAGGTCTCGTGCCTGTATAAGTATAAAAAATGTATATTTGCCATATAACAACTAAAAAGAGAAGGTTATGTCAGTTTTTGTCAATCTTTTTATTCACTTTCTTGTATAATTTCCTTGCATATCCGGTGGTCAATTATGGATAAATCTTATCCGGATATGTAGGGAATCACGGGATCGGCAATCTGGTTATTTTCCCCTTGAATACTATTTTAGGCTCCACGACGAAGGGGATGATAGAAACTGTAATATCTAGGGCAAGACTATCGTTCTTGATAGTTCCTTCATGCGTGTAGGACATTTTGCGAGAACCGACGCTGACGTTGCCATTTCCCTTTAAGCTAAAGATGCCGTTGGTAGAGGTAATGGTTGCCGTTGCCGCGTCTACCGTGATGCCGCGCACGGGCATAGTGAAGTCTACCAGCTTGAGGGCGAGCGTTTCGTTCGTGTCCGCCTGTATCTCGATACCGCAGGGAATGGGGCCTTCCGGTATCATGCCTTTGGCTTCAGGGGGTACCATCGCTTTCACGTGGTCGGGTAGCACGATGGTTGCTTCACCGCGGTACACCCCGGGTAGCTTATCGATATCACCGGTACGGCGGTCGGAACAGCTATTGCAGGAAGTAAATAAAACGGGCACCGACATGAAAACAACCAACAAGATAGTAAAGAAAATGTTCTTGTTCATGAACTATGGATTTATTTTTGTATTTTCGAGCGCTAAAAATAGAAACTTTTAGACGAAAAACCATCAGGATTATGAAATTTATAGGACAACTTATTCTCGTTTTGTTTGTTACCGCCGGGATGGCAGGTGTTGTATCAGCGGGAGCCAAGGACAAAAAAGATCACGGGGCAGCCGTTGCCGGAACGTACGACGGGAAGGCATACATCGAGATCATGCAGCGGGAATTGCCGTTGAAATTGGAATTGAAACGGATACACCGCGATAGCGTGATCGTCGAGGTGACGGACTTCGTGCTTCCCACGGGACAGAAGTTCAGCTATCGTTCCGCGGGAGTGTCCGTGAAACCGGAAGTGAAAGACGGCAAAACGGTGTACAAGTTGAACATTTCTTTTACCTATAATTATAATAGTATGCCGATGCGCGTAACTGCCACGGGAACGATCACCGACGGGGAACTGAATTCAACGGTGAAAGCGGTTATCATGGACGCCATGGAAACGAAAGTAACCTATAAAGCGAAGTGTACGACAAAGTAGTGAAAAGGCATGCGTACTGGATTTAGGGGATACGGCTAATGATACATCAGGAGGAAAAGATAATTCGTTACTTGAAAGAAAAAAACGCGGAATGCGTGAAGATGATATTTGATAATTATTATCAAGTATTGTGCTTGTTCGCTTTGCGTTTCGTGCATTCTTTCGAGGACGCGGAAGATGTGGTGCAGGAGGTGTTGGTAAACTTCTGGGAGAAGAAAAGAGGAACCGTGTTCGAGGGTTCCTTGAAGTCGTATTTGTTCGGGGCAGTACAAAAAGAAGCGTTATATATGATACGTCAATCGGGGCGTCTGATTTTCGAGGAAATCGGGAATTACTCGGATGTATTGCTTGACGAGGTATCTGTCGAACGTGAAGAAGATATTAACGCCCGTCGGGAGAAATTACGAAAAGAAATACAGCGATTGCCGGAGAAATGCCGGGAAGTATTCATCGCTATCGTGTTGGAAGGCTTGAGTTACAAAGAGGTTGCCGATAAACTGGGTGTTTCTGTCAATACCGTCAAAACGCATTACGCGAGAGCGTTGAAACAATTGCGCGATAACCTCGATACGATTATCCTGTTGATTTTACTGCGGCTGAGAAAATTGGTGGTGTCCTGAGCTTTTCCCTATGCCTCTGCTTCATTACACCTATTCTTCTCTCTATCTTCGTTAATTGTAATTAATGAATAAAACTTTTATAATCCTATTGTTATTCTATTTTAATAGAATGACAATAGAATGGCAATAGAATAACAGTGCTTGCAACCAAGGCGTAATACCTTGTCATATAGGGCGAAACACATTCTTGGCGAGAAATAATATTAAGTATAGAATATTCGTTCATGATGAAGATATTCTAACAAGAAAAAGTGTTCGGAGTATAAATTTTGTATCCCGTTAAATGTTTGATTCAGAATGATTAATAGCCGTTGAGATTTTTTTTACGAAAAAACTTTGTTTTCCTTTCACCCATATTCGTTAAAAGTGCAGTATGTAAGAAACGAAGGATAGATATGCAGGAAAACATACATCAATGGATAGCTGACTACACGGAAGGTTCTATCAGCCGGGAAGATTTCAAGAGGCTGGAGGCGTGGATTGGGCAGACGTCGGAAAATAAGGCTATTTTCGAGGACAGCCTTCGGGTGTACAGGGAAGCACACGGGATCGGTTTTATGGATAGGATGGATCGGGAACGTTCATGGAAAGTGTTGGAACGTAAATTGAAACGACGTGACCGGGTAAGAATGATTCGGGTTATGGCGGCGGCTTCGGTATTGCTTGCCGTTATGATCGGGACGTGGTTATTCCTGCCTGTAAAACAAAGAACGATGGTGATTCCGGTCGCGGAAGTTATTCCCGGGAATGCTTCCGTGATACTGCACATGGCTGACGGGAAGAGTGTAAACCTGAAAAACGAAGAGGCGTTGGGATTGGTGGAGAAGGACGGTACGGAGATTACCAAGGATACCGCGAGCGCACTCGTTTATCATGTAAACGAGAAAGTTGCCAAAAGCGTGTTGCATACCGTGGAAGTACCGGTTGGCGGGGAATTTGATCTAACCTTGGCTGACGGTACGCGGGTGTGGTTGAATTCCGACACGAAGTTCCGTTTTCCGACCTATTTCTCGGGGGAAACACGAGAGGTGTACGTGGAGGGCGAAGCCTATTTTGTCGTGAGTAAAGACGCGGAGCATCCCTTTATCGTGCACACGGGTGGAGCCCGGGTGAAGGTATTGGGTACGGAATTTAATTTATGCGCTTACCCGGAAGAGAGAGTCGTTACGACACTGGCGAAAGGGAAGGTGGAGGTTGCCGACGGAACGTGTAAAGTCTGTCTTCAGCCGGGAGAACAGGCGGTATACAACAAGAGCGTGAATAATATAGAGGTGCGTAAGGTGGATGCTGCGCTTTATTCATCGTGGTTGAAAGGTGTGTTCGAGTTCGAAAATATGTCCTTGCGGGAGATCGGGAAACAATTATCCCGCTGGTATGGTGTTATTTTCGAGTTCGATGACGTGGGGACCGGGGATCGGCGTTTCACGGGGGGAATAAAGAAATATATCCCCCTGTACCAATCCCTCGATATACTGGAAAAGACGACGAACGTGATGTTCAGGATAAAGGATAACGTGATACAGGTACAATCGAAGTAATAAAGTGAGGACGGGTGATAAAAAGCGGAGAATGGTACCAGCATCCCCCGCTCACGTGTAACTCGTTCCTCTTAACTGATAAAAGTCAAGTTGGAATAACGTAAAATTGATTTGCAAAATTATGGAAAAAAGGCGAATTATTCGCTGTCTCCTGCGACAAACTCGAGATGGTAACTCTTTTTTGATTATGAAACTAACAATTGTTTTGACAATTCTCCTGTCTATTAGTGCTTTTGGAGAAGTGGCTTCCCAGAACGTGAGTCTGAAATGCGAGAATGTATTGTTGAGAGAGGTATTTAAATCGTTGAAGCAGCAAACAGGTTACCTGTTCGTGTTCAACGAGGAGGAATTGGACAAAGCGGTCCGGGTAAGCGTGGATATCAACAATTCCACCTTGGCGAAAGCCTTGGATAGAGTGTTACTGGGATTGCCTTACACGTACGAGATTATCGACGATATGGTGGTGATAAAACCCGCCCCGGTGAAGACGACCGCGCGGGATTCCGTGGTTCGGAAAGTAGAGGTGAAAGGTGTGGTGAAGGATTGCAAAGGCGAACTGTTGCCGGGTGTTACCGTGTTGATCAAGGGAACGGCTATCGGCGTGGCAACGAACGTGAACGGGGAGTACACGATAGCGTTGGATCCTAAGAAACAATCCTTGTTGTTCTCCTTTATCGGGATGAGAACCAAGGAAGTGGTTTGGAACGGACAGAAAAGACTGGATGTCGTGCTGGACGACGATTGTGTTAGCATGGACGAAGTTGTGGTGACCGGCTACCAGACAATCGACAAACGGAAGTTGACAAGTTCGATTTCTTCCCTGACGGACAAAGATCTGGATTTCAGGGGTGCGTTGACAGTAGACCAGATGTTGGAAGGAAAGGTTCCCGGGTTACTCGCGATGACGTTGAGTACCACCCCGGGAGCCGCCACCAAGATGCGTTTGCGGGGAAGCAGCACGTTCACGGGAACACGCGAGCCGTTGTGGGTAATCGACGGGATTATTTACGAGAATCCGGTGCCCCTCTCCGCCGACGAGATTAATAGCTGGGATAATATTAATCTGATCGGTAACGCTATCACGGGTTTGAACCCGCAGGATATCGAGCGTATCGACGTGTTGAAAGATGCTTCTGCCACGGCTATTTACGGTACCCGTGCGGCGAACGGCGTGATCGTGGTGACGACGAAGACGGGAAAGGTCGGTAAGACTTCTTTGAGCTATAATTTTAACGCAGGCTTCATGCGACGCCCGACCTATGACGATTTCGAGTTGATGAACTCGAAGGAACGCGTGGAGGTTTCCCGCGAGATCATGGACAGGGGATTGTATTTCGAGTACACGCCCCAGCGCATGGGATACGAGGGGTTGATGATGGACTACTGGGACAAGAAAATATCTTTCGCCGAGTTCCAACAAGGGGTTTCCGAGATGGAAGGACGCAACACGGATTGGTTCGGGGCATTGTTCCGTAACTCTTTCAGCCAGTCGCATGATATCAGTCTTTCCGGCGGTAACGAGAATACCCGGTATTATTTCTCTTTTGGCTATTCCAGTAATAAAGGTACCGAACGGGGGACTGACTTGCAGCGGTTAACCGCCCGCATGAATTTATCGACTCGTCTGCGGGATAATATTCTGTTGGATATACGTTTGAGCGGTTCGTTGCAGGATGCGGATTACAATCCCGGTGATTATTCCGCTTTCGACGAGGCATACTACACGAACCGGACGATCCCGGTGCGAAATGCTGACGGGTCTCTGTATTACGTGGACAGGAATGTGAACGTGAATCGTACGGCAAACACGAATGTGTACGCCGGGTATAATATACTGAACGAGTTCGCTAATGGCGGTAACAATATCGTGAACAAGAGTTTGAACCTGACGGCTTCCTTGAATTGGGAGATTCTGCCTAATCTGCGCTACATGGGAACGGTGGGATTGACGACGACGACAAACCTCACGGAGGAATGGATGGGAGAGAAGAGTTTTTACGTGGCTGATTTGCGCGGGTGGGATTACGGCGAGAGACCCGCGGGTGACGTGCCACCGAAGAATATCATGGATGGCGGCGTGTATTCCAATAGTTCGATGAACCAGTACGATTGGACGGTGCGTAACCAGTTGAATTATAATTTCACGATAAAGGAGATACATCATTTTAACGTGGATTTCGGACAGGAAGCGAAGTCCACGATCTACAAGGGAACGGCAAGCGGGCAGTTCCCGGGATATATGAACGAACAGGGAAAAACGTTCAGTCATTTTCCCGTGGTGCAGAACGGGGTGGACTACGAGTACACGCAAGCTCTGAAATACTGGTTCTTGCAGAGTGGCGGCGTGTTCCCTACGATCACCGACCGTAGGGAAAATGCCTTGTCCTTTTACGCGACGATGACTTACACGTTTAAGAATTTGTATTCCTTGAACTTCAATATCCGTAACGACGGTTCCAACCGTTTCGGGCAATACAAGAACGAGAAGTTCAATCCTGTGTGGTCAGTTTCCGGTCGTTGGAACATCAATGACGAATCTTTCATGAATTGTTCGTGGATCGAGACGCTGGCTCTTCGCGGGTCATACGGTTATCGCGGTAACGTGCCGAACGAAAGTCCTTACTTGGTTATCCATACTCCGAGGAAACAAACGGCTTCGGGAGAGTTGGGTGCACTGGTACGATCTTTCCCGAACGCCAACTTGAAGTGGGAGAAGACGTCGACGGTAAATATCGGCTTGGATTGGTCGTTCCTGCGCGGACGTATTAGTGGTGCTTTGGAATATTATTATAGCAAATCGGTAGACTTGATCACGGAGCGTCCGGTTTCCCTCGTGAACGGGATGACTTCCTTGAAGATCAATGACGGCTCGGCGACGAACAAGGGAATTGATTTCAATATTTCCACGAGAAATATTGACACGGAGAATTTTAAATGGCGGACTACTTTGTCCTTCTCCCACACGAAGAATACCGTGATGCGGGGAGCGGAAGTGATCGAGGGAAGTGTCAACACGTATAGTAATTACGTGAGTGGTTCGGTGGTGAAGAAAGGGGTGTCGGTGGACGGGTTTTATTCGTACCAGTTCGACGGTCTGGACGAGTATGGGTTACCGCGTTTCAAGAACTTGACGGGTAATTCGTCTAACATGACGAAAGAAGAGTTCTTGAGCCATATATTCACTTATTCCGGTACGCGTACGCCGACGGCTTTCGGTAGTTTCTCCACGGAATTTATGTATAAGCGTCTTTCCTTGCGGGCTGAATTCTCTTATAAATTCGGTTACAAGGTGCGTATGTTGAGGCTTTACAAGGACAACGGTAATATCCTGCCTTACCCGGAGGATAACATGAATAAAGTGATGGCGAAGCGTTGGAGAACTTCCGGCGATGAAGCGACCACGAATATTCCGGCTCTCTCGAATGCGACCTTGAGTATCCCGGGAGCGGATACTTACCCGAGCGAGGCGGAGGCTTATATGTACACGATGGTAGATGTTCCGTTCCGGAGTGCTGCGGGACCGCAAACGAACGCAGGGTGGTACATGTATGATTACTCGGATTTACGGGTAGCTAAAGGCGACCATATCCGCGTACGGGCGATTTCCTTGGGGTACAGTTTGAAGGGTGATTGGATGAAAAAAGCGGGTATCAATGGTTTGCGCGTGGATTTTCAAGTACAGAATATCGGGGTGATCGTGTTCGACAAGAAACTGAAAGGACAAGACCCGGATCAAGTGCAATCTATCGGTATGCCGACTTTACCGACGTATAATCTAAGTGTGAACGTGAATTTCTAACCGATAAAAAGAGTTTATGAAAAGGGTATATATATATTTATTGATGGGTATTCTTTTGGCTTCCGCTTGTAGTGATTTCCTGAAGGAAGAAGATAAAGATCAGGTTATCCCGCGTACCGTAGAGCATTTCTTGCAGACCTTGCACCGGGAGGCTTTTATCCAGAACATGACGAATTACACGACGGAGTTCATGACTGACGATATCGAGGAGAACCGGAAGACCTCGACGAACGAAAAGAATTTGTACAAGAGCCTGTACACCTGGCAGAGGGATGTCGAGATGGATGGGAACGGGGATAAATCGACCGTAAATCAATCTTGGGAAATATTGTATCGTCTGGTGCTGTTCACTAATTATGTGATGGAGAATATTGGTAAGGCGATAGGGGAAGATAACGAGAAAGCTTTCGTTCGGGGTGAGGCGTATTTCGTTCGGGCTCGTTCTTATTTCGAGCTGGTGAACTTGTATGCCAAGCATTACGATGCTGCCACTGCCGCATCTGAACTTGGAGTGCCGAAACGCTTGGGCACGGGAGTCGAGGAAACATACACGCGTGCCTCTGTTGCCGAGATTTATAATCTGATCGAATCGGATTTGAAAACTGCTATACAGGAGTTCGAGAAAAGCGGGTTGAAGAAGTCCTTGTGGCACCCGAACGCCATGACCGCGAAGTTGTTATTGTCAAGGGTGTACCTCTATAAATGCGATTGGGACAATTGTATAGACTATACCACACAGGTTATCAACACGACGGGTGGAATGTTGTGGAATCTAAAAGAACACCAAGGTACTTTCGTGAACACGACGAATCCCGAGATATTACATGTTTACGGAGATCCGAGTTCTCTAGTCGGGTCGGGCGATTTGGCAACGCCGCATATTTACGGTTCCACGAATGTTACTTACGGCGTGTCTTCCGATATGATGGCTACATTCTTGCAGGGCGATTTGCGTGCCGACCAATACGTCAAGACGGTCATGGGGATGGGGATTCCTGCGAAATGGCTGGGGGGATTCACGGATTTGGGAGGTTTTAATTTCCGAGTGTCCGAGGCGTACTTGAACCGTGCAGAGGCGTATGCCGCGAAGGATATGGATGCCGAGGCTTACGAGGACGTGAAGAAGTTGGTCGAGAACCGGGTGAAGGACATGAGCGAGATCTCGATACCTTCCAAGGGGCTGGAGCTGAAACGGTTTATCTTTAACGAACGCCGCCGGGAACTGTGTTACGAGGGACATCGCTGGTATGACTTGAAACGGACGAAGTTGTTTGCCAAACAGATTGACCACAAGTTCACGCTGGTGAATAGTACCGGGGGAATCACGGGTACGGAAATTTATATGCTGACACCCAACGATCCCAATTACGTGTACCCGATTCCCCAAGCGGAGATGGATCGTAACGGGGCGATGGAGCAGAACGGGCGCATGGAGAAACTGCCGATAAAAGAGGACTATTAAACGGATAATTGAAAAAGATGATGAAAAGATATAGCTTGTGTTTATTGATCGGGATATTGTGTACGTTCTGGTCATGTAGCGATGACGAGGATGTTACGCCTTCGTTGAAGGACGAGGATCGGTTGGAAGCGTTAATCGATAAGTCGAACACCGATATAATGGCTTTCAAGGAAAAATACGGAACGTATATATTGTACCAGTTCGACCAGTTGCGGGACTTTGCCTACCAGTTCGAGCAAGCGAGTTCTTGGCGGGAAGCGAAATTGACTTATCTGGAAAAAGAAGATGTACCGGGTGCCGTGGCTTTTCTGGAGGAACATTTTTTTAATTGCTACCGGGATACGGTGAAGTTGAATATGTTACCTCGCAAGTTTTTAATTTGTAGTAAGGTATACGGCGGCGTTTTGGGAATTTCAAATCCGGACGGGGGAAAAACCGGTTTGCACGACGCCGTGGTGAACATGAACAGTTTCACGGTAGCCAGACTCGGCCGAGTTACACTGGCAGCCATGTCCGCGGAAAGGCGGGACGAGTTCGTGCGGCAGATACATTATATGTTTTTAGGCGGGTATATCGTGAACGTGCAACGGAATATCTTCGTGGAAGACTTGTTTTTTGACCCCGCGGCTAAATTGTACGGGACGAGAGTCGAGCGGGAAAAGAACGAGATACTGCCGGATGAATATTACATGAGCCGCGGTTTCTTCCCGATCACGGATAAAGAACAGTATTATTACCCGCTCCAGATGGAGGATTTGAGCACGTTCGTGGAACATCTGGTGAAGATGGATGAAGAAACAAAAGAAACGGTATGGGAGCAATCCGTCATGCGGACTAAAATGCAGTATGTTGCTAGAAGTTTAAAAGCTATGGGGGTTGACATTGTCAAGATAAACCCGCTGGCAGAGGATTTTTTATAAAGAATAGAATCGTGTAACTTAATTGAAGTACCAACTTAAAATGAATGAATTATGAAAAAGTGGAAAAATTATTTGTTGTCAATCTTGGCTGTAGCCGGTTGTGTTGCTTGTTCGGATGATGATCCCGGGATGCCTCCCGTTATTGATGGTAACGACGTGAGTCTCGAGATTAAAAGGGATACGGCAGATGTTTACAGGATTAGCTTGCCGATCACCTCTGAAGAAGGTTTGGCTAAGGTGTCATTGATTGATAATGCGACGAACAAAACGATCAATGAACAAACTTCTTTCTCTAACCCGAACAATCATACTTATACCTATGATTTCGACCTTACCCCGTACACGGACAACACGGTAGTGATGTTGACCTTGAAAATAGAGGATCAAGCCGGACAGATCGTGAACAAGAAAATCACGTTGACGGTGAAGAAGTTTTCGGAACTGGATGTGCGGTTTGCGGCAGAAGGGACGATTACGACTCAATTTGAGGATTGTAACTTGAAGGTAACTGTGGTACGCGGAATGATACCGTTGAAAGAGATTCAAGTGTATGTAGATACTAAGTTGTCAAGTTCTTTTGACTTAACTTTTGAAGCAGAACAGTCAAAATATGACTTTAACGTGCTTGTTGAAGGCTTGGAGATGGATGATAACACGGTGAAAGTTGTGGTAATTGACGAAAAGGAGCAAGAATTTGCCAAAGAGATAACTGTGAAACGTATAGCGGCAAAGACATGGGGTGATCTGTATGCCGCACAATATGATCCAAATCCGGCTTGGCAGGGAATGATGGCTTCTGAGATATCCTTTAATGACACGAAGCCTGGCGATCTACCCGGTACGGATAAATTGTATCGGATATCGATCTATCCGGCAATGGATAACGGTACGACGGCCGATTTTGAATATGACGGAAACAAAATCACGAAAATGACAATTCGTAGAGTTGATTCAGGAATGGGGTCATTCGATGAACTGAGTGTTGATGCTGTGTATGATTATAGCTATAATGAAGACGGAGAATTGGTAAAAGTAGTTTATACTGATGAAAATAATGATACGAGAGATTATATTACTGATGTAATTTACGAAAGTGGAAATATAAAGAGTTATAAGATCGACGGGATGGAATACACCCCGACCTATCTGGAGAAGAACGGAACTCTTGTTCGAGTTGATTATCAGGATGCTGATTTGTCAGGTAAGACTTACGGATTTGCCACAGGAAAGGATTTACAACCTAATTCTCTGTTTATAGCCGGTTTGCCTGCTGTAGTGCCGGGAACGATTGGCGGAATTGATTTCAATTATTTCTATAATCGCTATTTATTTGATACGTTAAGTGAAGGAGGTTCTGTTCTTATTGATTATGACGTTACATCGATTATGGATGGTCGTCAAGTCGTGGAATGGGTTCAAGACGGACAGGAAATGACGATGAAATACATTTTTAACGATTAGATTTTTTCACGGAAGCGAGTCAAAAGTCTTTTTACTTTAACAACTCCCTCGCTTTGCATTGCTGACCGAGGGAGTTGAATAGACTTTTGGTATGCTTTCGTGATATATAATAATTTACTATATGAAAAATTTATACTATTTATCTCTTCTTCTCTTTTGCGTGGCTTGCGGCCCGAAAGCGCCGACAAACGAGCAATTGAAAGATCTATGCAGGAATGCGGCGTTTGCCGTGGCAGATCGGCAGGAAGAAGCTGGTAAAAGCAAAGCCTTTCAGGAGGTTGTCGAGAAGAGTGTAAAAGAATTTGATATAAATAAGATTGCACCGAAACAGATTCATTTTGTCTTCCAAGAGGGAGGGATTCCTTTAAATAGATATTTAAGGGATTGGTTGGCTCCTTTGTTGGAACAAAAAGCAAAATTGGAGGGCAGGGAAGGTGCTGAATATACTTTTTATCGTTGGAGATATCTGCCTTCGGCTGATAATTATAGCGAAGGTAAGGAAATGGAAAGAACGGCTTACAAGGCTGTCGTGACACATCCCTTGATGGCGGATTTCTTGTTGAGTAATAATGAAGCCATGACAGACGTGATAAACGGTGCTACCCGATTGAAAGCTGATACTTGGGTAGAACTGGGGATATTTGATCATATAAAATCCTTACTGGATTTGACACTGTCGGACGAGTCTGTTTTCGCTTCGATGGGTGTGTTTAATACTGCTTTCACGGCGGAAAAACTCTCTGCCGGGGAAAAAGACGGGATTCGGCAAAAAGTGTTGAAGCAACATACAACCCTGTTAGATAATGAACGTTATGCCAAGGGGAGAAGGCGTGCACGGGTGGAAGAAGCGATTCAGTATCTGCAAGGTCCTTATGCCACGGGTACTTTAGTGGGTAACAAAGCCCCGGGGCTGGATATTATCTGGATTAGCGGGGGAAAAGAAAAGAGCCTCGATGATTTGAAAGGAAAAGTGGTCGTGTTGGATTTCTGGGCTACCAAATGTGCTCCCTGCGTGAGTATATTCCCGAATATGCGGGAATTGGAAAAGAGGTACGCGAAATATCCGGTGGAAATTATCGGGGTGACTTCTATCATGGGCTATCACGTGGATATGAAACACGGCAAGACAATCAAGACGGAAGGAAAACCCGATTACGAGATAGAGTTGATGCAGGCGTTAATGAAAGATATGGAGATCACGTGGCGGGTGGCTTTTACCGAACAGAACGTGATGAATATGGATTATGGAGTGACAAGTATTCCTCATATCGTGATTCTTGACGCGGAGGGGAACGTGAGATATAACGGAACGGATCCGTTTGAAGCCCCGTATCACAAGGCGGAAAAGATAGATGCGTTGTTGAAAGAAGCCGGGTCGCGCTATCCGTCAAGCCCGATGGAAACAGTAGATTATAGTAAAAACCAAAACGAATCGTTATGAGAATATATTTGTTTTTCCTGTTGTTTGCGGCGGCCGTTTGGGGATGTGGCGATACCCCGAAAAAGGTGGAGTTGAAAGACTTGGTTTTCAAGTGTACGATTTCCGAGCCTCAAGAAGGAGAGAAGTTGCTCGTTACAATTAACGAGCGGGAGCAGGCTTTCGATGTGCCGGCAAACGGGATTGTCGAAATAAAAGTTCCGCGTATCGCCCCTCAATATTCAGGAATTACTTACGGGCGTAAATATTACCCGCTTTATCTGGCAGGGGGAGAACCGGTTATTATGGAGTTTTCCGGGAATGCTACCAACTGGAAAAGAACTTTTTCCGGTAATTGTAAGGAGATCAACGAGTATTTGTCTTCTGCCATAGTACCTTTGGAATCTTCCAGTTTCTCGAAAGATGAAGAGGAGTTGAAGAAGGAATCGGAAAAGGTGTTGGCAAGGAATATCAAGAACTTAGAGGGTAAATCATTACCGGAAGATTTCGTGAAAACGGAGAAAGAACGTTTACGTTATTACGTGTACGGTTCGTGGAACACGTATCGCATGAATCACCGGTGGATGGCGGGTGACGAGAATTTCGAGCCTTCGGAAGTTTATTACGCGACCATGCGGGAATTGGCTAAAGAAAATACGAATTTGGTCGGGTTGAAGGCTTATCGCCGTTTCGTGCAGAAAGCCGTGGAAATTATGGCGGGTAAAGGCGTATCCGATATGACGCCGGATAAACTGCTCGAGCGGGAAGTGAAGTATATTATTGATAATTACAAGGATTCGACATTGTTGAGTGATTTGATACATCATTATATTTTTGACTACGTGTCTGACCACGGCGCGGGAGAGAAGGAAGAGTTGGTAACGTATTACAAACAATACGTGAAAGACAAGAAGTTACTGGAGGATTTCGATCAGGTATGTGCAACTTGGAGTAGATTGAAACCGGGAGATCCTTCACCGGAATTTAATTTCGCGGACGCGAAGGGAGATTTTGTATCATTGGAATCGTTGCGGGGCAAGTTCGTGTATATTGATCTTTGGGCATCATGGTGTGGTCCTTGTCGGCGGGAAATTCCCTATTTGAAAGCATTGGAGAAGAAATTCGAGGGGAAGCCGATCACTTTTGTCAGCATCTCGTGTGATAATGACGCGGAAGCTTGGCGCAAAGCCATGAAAGAAGAAAACGTATCGGGTATCCAATTACACATGAACGGTGATCTGGCGTTCGCGAAGGCTTACGTGGTAAGCGGTATCCCTCGTTTTATCCTGCTCGATAAAGAAGGGCGAATCGTGGATGCGCATATGACGATGCCCTCTGACCCGAACACGGAGAAAACTCTTCAAAGTTTTTTGGAGATGAAGTGATATTATTACTTGGACTTTTTCGAGATAGGAAAAGTCAGAATATTTATATGTAGAATGAGTTATATTGTATTCATTTAAAAATTCAATTATGAGAAAATTATTTATCGCGTTATTAATTGCATTCGTGTTTGGTGCTTGTCAGACGAAGAAGGAAGTTGCGGTCGATGTGGTGGTGAAAGACAAGACTTACGAGGGAGCAGGATTTTATTTATCTAAAATGGATACCGTGTTACAGTTGAATGCGGAAGGGAAAGGGAGTGTTATCTTAACGGTTGACGAACCGCAATATGCCGTTTTCCAGTATAAATGGAAAAATGTACCGGTTTACCTTGAACCGGGGAAAAACTTGTCTGTAACTTGGGACATGACCCCGTCCGGGTTGATGGTGTCCTTTGACGGCGAGGGGGGGGTGAAGAATAATTTTATTAACGGGAACGAGTTGGATATTCCCAAGATGGGAGATTTCGGTTTGCCCGAGGATGAATTTCTCGCGAAACTGGATCAATACATGGAAGACAACTACAAGGCGTTGGAAAGCAAGGGATTTGATAAAACTTTCGTCGAGAAAGAGAAATACCGCATCCGCTATGACGTGAACGGAATCATGTGGCAATATGCCCGGAGTGGTAATCCTTCGGACGAGTTTTATAACAAGATGAAATCCATGATGGAGGAGCAGGAATGGTTACTGCAATTGAGTGGTTATACAAATTACATGCAAGGGGTTATAGAAGTTCTTTCCAATCGCGGCGTTGATCTGGTGAACACTCCGGATGAAGAGATCGTGATGAATGAATTGAATTATGTTTTGCAGAATATCAAGGACCCGAAAATTAAAGAATATTTAGTGGGTTCATTTGCCATAGATTATATCGACAGAGAAGGGATCTCCAAAGCCGACGGCGTGAAAAAGATATTCGAGGAAACGGTGACCGACCCGCTGATCAAGCAAACCTTTGCCAAGATATACGAGGAAGGTACCTCTATCACGAAAGGAAATAAAGCCCCGGATTTCAAGTACTTGGATATTAACGGGAAAGAAGTTAAATTGTCAGATTTGAAAGGCAATCTCGTGTATATCGATATTTGGGCTACCTGGTGTGGTCCATGCCGGGAAGAAATCCCTCATTTGCAAAAACTGGAAGAGGCATTCAAGGGAACGAAAGTTCGTTTCGTGAGTATCTCGACAGATAAAGACAAAGCGAAATGGGAAGAAACCGTGAAGGGCGAGAAATTAGGTGGGATACAACTTCACACGGGAGGTGATGAAGCGTTCACGAGTGCTTTCCGCGTGAAAGGGATTCCTCATTTCATCTTGATTGACCCGGAAGGAAGGATTCTTGAAGCGAACATGAGCCGTCCCTCCGAATCGAAGACGGTTGAGTATTTGAGCATGTACGCTGAACCCGAGGAATAGTTTTTCGTGTATTATATAGTGTGTTGAAAAAGGGAGAAGCCGTGCGAACAGCCTCTCCCTTTCTTTTGTGAATATTGTAAACCTTTAACTTGCCGAAGGCAAATGCAACTTGTAGCCTGCAACTTTCGCCGCGGGCGAAACCTTATCGTAAATCAATTACTTCCACTTCCGGGTGAGCGTCTTTGTCAAAGCGGAAGAATTTCACGTCAAGCTCCATGTCCGGCTTTTTCAAGCTCTTTATCGTGATGATTACATCGTTGCCGTCTTTCCCGAAGGAGGTAACCTTTTCCACCATATTCGTTTTGGTGTTGATCCATACGCCTATTTTGGTAATCTGTTTGTGTTCCTTTTTCGGGGTTAATTCGATATAGGCTGTTCCGTCTTTCTCTTCGACGAGTTTCTGGTTGAATTTCTGGTTGTGAATGTCGAAAAGGATAGAGGGATTCAACATTTCTTCCTCGTTATCATCGGGGTTTTTGATGTTTACTTCTTCCTGTTCCGGCATATAAGTGTAGATCACTTCTCCGTCAAAATAATTGATCACGTCCATGACATCAATCCGGTACATTTTGTCCTTCATGTACGCCTTCCCGTGATGCGTTTCTTTGATATCTTCCTCTTTATTGATCATCGAGAGGTCGAAAACGACTTCCACTGCGGGGTATGACTTGATGTGTTCTACTGTCTTGTCGAGAATCGTTTTCGCTTTTCCGTCTGTCTGCGCGGATGCGTATATGCCGGAGAGGGCAAGGAGCATAAGTGTTAATATGTACTTCATACTATTCATATTTTCGTGTGTTATTAATTGTCTCGCGAATATATAGAAAAAAATGCTACCTTCGTGCCGCTTTTTGAAAAACAGGAGATGGATAAGATAAAAGGGATCATATTTGCGGCATTATCCGCGGCTACTTTCGGTTTAATTCCGTTGTACGCCAATCAGGCGATAATCGACGGGGTGAACAATGAAACTATATTGGTGTATCGCTACGGGATAGCGGGTATAATCTATGCTATTTATTTACTTCTCCGGCGTGTGAACATGAGATTGTCCCGCGCAGAGATAAAAGAGGTTATTCTGGCGGGAGTCGGAGGTTACGGGATAACGGCATTTTTTCTGATGTGGTCTTATCATTATATGCCCACGGGAGTGGCGACAGCGATACATTTCTTTTATCCCGTGGTAGTGGCTATCCTTATGATGATCTTTTACAAGGAGCGACTTTCTCTCGAGGTGAGAGCGGGTATCGTGTTGGCGATATGCGGAGTCTATCTTTTATCGTGGGCGCCGGGAGAGGTGAAGTGGTGGGGATTATTTTTCGTCCTTATGTCCACGGTAACATACGGTTGTTACATCACGGCGTTGAACCGTCCCGTGCTCAAGGCAATTAATCCGGACGTGTTGACTTGCTACGTGTTATTATTCACGGCTATTTTTTACGTGGCGGTGGCTCTTCCGCAGGGGAAGCTTGAGTTCGTGACACGCCCTCGTTTTTTGTTGGACATGGCACAGTTGGCAATATTCAGCACGATCGTGTCTGCCCGTCTGCTTGTTGCCGCTGTGAAGCTGATCGGCTCTGTTCCCAGTTCAGTGCTTGGGACTTTGGAACCGATTACGGCGATAGTCGTGGGGGTGATTTATTTCAAAGAAGAATTAACTTACGTGAATTATATCGGCTTGTTTATCGTGATTGCTGCCGTCCTTGTTGTTGTCTGTCGGATGAAAAAGTGAGAACAGGAGAAACTTTATGAACTCGAGTGATGGTTTCTTTCGTATTTTGGTTAAATTTGCCGATGAAATTGACTTTTTAAGAATATAGATATGTTTTTTCATCTGAGTTTATCTGACATAGCCGATATATTACTGGTCGCTTTTATATTTTATCAGGTGTATAAACTGGTGAAAGGTACTGTCGCTATAAATATATTTGCCGGAATTTTTACATTTTACGTGGCTTGGTTACTGGTAAAGGCCTTGAACATGGAATTAATGTCCGATATTTTGGGACAATTCATCGGGATGGGAGTGATCGCCTTGCTTATCGTGTTTCAGCAAGAAGTACGGCGTTTCCTGCTTTTGATAGGTAGTAAGTATAATTTGCAGAATATATTTAATTTCGAAAGACTCTTTTCCAAACCTTCGATCAAGGACGAGGTGGCGGAGGCTATTGTACGGGCTTGTGACTATTTCGCGAAGACCAAAACCGGAGCATTGATCGTGTTATCCCAAAATTCGGAGTTATTTAATTATGCCCAGACAGGGGTATTGCTTCGTTCTATCGTGACGGAGGAATTGCTTGAAAACATCTTCTTTAAAAACTCCCCGTTGCATGACGGGGCTGTAATCATTGCCGATAATAAAATACTTGCCGCGAGATGTATTCTTCCTGTGTCTGATAATAATAATATCCCGGGTAGCTTGGGGCTGCGTCATCGTGCCGCTATCGGGATGAGTGCCGCCACGGATGCCCATATCGTGGTGGTCAGCGAGGAAACGGGAAATATTACATTCGTTAAAGACGGGCATTTTAAAGTCCGAATAACTCCACAGGAGTTAAATAGCTTCCTGCATAATGATTTCACGGGATTTGTCGTGAATAAATGACTTTTTCACGGGGGATATCCGGTGTAGTTCCGTTAATCATCTCGATCATTAACCTGTCACGTTCCTAACATGGTCGTTTCAAAGACGCCCGTGAACGTCTTTGAAACGTCTTTGTATCGAAGGTGAAACGTCTTTGATCCCTTATTACACCCTTATCTCATCGAGTATCCCCCGGGGGTTCCTTGGGTATATTCTTTTCAACGTGCTGCCTTCTAGTTGTTTGTGAAAAAGTTGAAAAATAATGGTGAAAAAATTTGGATAATGGAGACACGTTCGCTTATCTTTGCACCCGCTTTCAAGAGAGAGGGCAGACAAAAAGGTGCTGAAAAAAGGGAGGTTGGAACACTTCGAAAAAAAAAGTTGAAAAAAACTTTGAAAAAGATTTGGAAGTGGAGAGAAAAAGGTTTTATCTTTGCACCCGCTTTCGCTTCAAAAAAGGGGCGATTGTGAGACGATAGAATAAGAGTTCTTTAAGATATTGAATGAACAACGTAGCGAGCGTGAATCGAAGAACGACGAGAGTCGTGATTCATGAAACAC
>NZ_CAUFYA010000009.1:0-133592 GCF_959596855.1 uncultured Butyricimonas sp. | reverse complement strand
GTTATCCTTGAAGTCTGTAAAGATCATGGCAATGAGCAGGATCACGATAAAGGAGGGTAGTATGGTACCGAGGCTGGAAAAGATGACACCTTTTACCCCCCGTGCCTTGTACCCGACGAAGATTGCCGTGTTGAGGGCTATCGGACCGGGGGCTGATTGGGCGATGGCGAGCATTTCGACAAATTCACTCTCTTTCAGCCACGCCTTTTTCTCCACGACCTCTTTCTGGATTAGAGGGATCATGGCATAACCGCCTCCAAGGGTGAAGGAACCGATCTTGAAAAATGATATGAATATTTGCCAGTATGAAGCCATAATTTGTATTAAATATCTGTCGCGAAGATACGATAATCCCGTCTAAATTTCTTAATATTGTGGTATCGAAATAGTGTAGCGGAGTGAAATATATGCGGAAAAGTACAAAGAGGAAATTAATTGTCGTGTCAGGCCTTTTGCTGGGGTTCGGTTTGGTCGTGTGGCTTGGTGTTTTCCGCAACTTGGGGAAGTTTAATACCCTGCAAGCGGTGCCCGCGGATGCGGTTTTTAAGGTGAATATTCGTTCCGTGAATAGTGTTCATGAACGTTTGCGGAGGAATTTTATCTGGCGCTCGTTGAAGAGCTATCCGTATTTCGAGGAGTATCATTCGGATTTACAGTATATAGATTCTTTGGCGAATAGTTACCCGAAGATGAAGCGTATCGTGACGGATCGTCCCGTGACCATATCCTGTCATCAGGTGGCGCTGAATGATTACGATCTCTTGTATGTTTGTGATTTGGGTAAACTGAACGTGATTCGCCTCTTTGAATCGTGGTTGCTCGCGCTCGTTGAAGATGATGAAATACGGGTGAAACGGTTCAAGGACCCGAACGGGGAGATTCGGGAATTGACTTGGGCGGATTTGCAGTTTTATTTCACGATCAAAGATAATCTGTTGATAGCCTCGTTGTCCCGTTCTTTGGTTTCCCGTTCGCTTGCCCGTTGTAAGATAAAGAAGAATACCGGGATGGTGGCGGCATCGGGCGATATGATTCTGGATATCGATCATCGTCAATTGGGAAAATGGATTGCCTCGGTCATGGAAAAATCCGCGGTGGTAAACGAGGTCGCTTTATTGAAGAATACCCGGTTGATGTTGCAGTTGAATGATAAAAATCTGCGTTTCACGGGGGAAACGAATCCCGACTCAAGTAGCTTTTCGTTGCTGGATGTGGTGAATTCTCTCGAGGGCGGAACTTCTTCCGTGAAGAATATAGCGGGCGAGAATACGGCGGCTTATATCTCTTTCTGTTTCCCTTCATTCGAGAAGGTGGAGTCTTTGTTGTTGGAGAATTACAAGACAAATAATTCGCGGTCTTACGCGGAGATCACGAAATCTTTGGAGAGGATGAATAAATGGTTGGGGGTGGATGTGTTGGATTTGTTTTCTTCATGGATTGGGAACGAGGTGACGATCATTAAGCCTCGTTTGGAAAGCGGGCAACGGGCGGATAATATCGTGTTGGCTGTCCGGGGGAAAGATATTGATCTGGCGAAAGATCAGTTGGCTTATCTGGCGGAACAGATTCAGCGAACGACTCCCGTGAAGGAAC
Source organism: uncultured Butyricimonas sp. (assembly GCF_959596855.1). NCBI lineage: Bacteria > Pseudomonadati > Bacteroidota > Bacteroidia > Bacteroidales > Odoribacteraceae > Butyricimonas > uncultured Butyricimonas sp. The sequence goes on along the minus strand of NZ_CAUFYA010000009.1, from coordinate 131,999 downwards.
GGGTGATTGAATATAACGGGCACACCATTCATTATTTCCGTTTGAAGGGTTTCTTCAATCTCTTTTTCGGGGGGATGTTTGATAGGTTCGAGCGACCTTATTATACTTTTCTGGAAGATTACGTTGTTTTCAGTAATTCCCCGGAGACGCTTACCGAGATGATCAAGGAATACGTGTTGGGAAACACGCTGTCCCGTAACGAGAAGTATTTGCAGACGATGGAAAGTCTGGGGAGCAGGAATAACGTGTTCGGGTACGTGCAGGCTCCGAATACATACGAGTATTTGTATGGTTCTTTTAAAGCGGATTCCCGGGATGAGCTGGAGAAGAACAAGGGGGCGTTTTTGAGTTTCGAGACGGTGGGGCTTGCTCTATCCAAGAATGGAGATGCTTTTAAGACGCAAATTGTGGCAAATTATAATGCCAAGGCTCCCGAGGAGTATCGTATGCGGGAGTTGAACCGGCAGTTCGAGAATCAGATTGATCAGATAGAAGCGGGGGGTTATTATCCTGTCGTGCCGGATAGTATTGCGATTGGTTCCCGGGAATATTACGAGTATTCAACTGATAAAGTGCTTTTTCGCGGGGCATTGAAGGACGGGTATCCGGATGGGGTATGGTGCGTGTTTAACAAAGCGGGTAAGTTGATCGGGCAGTTGCCTTACAGCACGGGCAAGATTGACGGGGTAGCACCCTTCTTTTACGAGAACGGCGAGTTGTTGGCGCAAGTGAGTTACAAGAAAGGGGAGATTAGTTATTACAAGGAATTTTTTCCGGACGGCACGGTACGGGCGGAAATCGGATTCCGGAAGGGCGTACGGCATGGGGAAGCCAAGTTCTATTACGGCACGGGACATTTGTGGTGCGAGGGACGTTACAAGAAAGGGTTGCATGCCGGAAAATGGCGTTACTATAAGGTGACGGGGGAAACGATTTATGATTTATGATTTAGTGATTGACGATTCTGAGATTTTCTTCATTCTTAGATTTTTCTTAGTAAGTTCACCAGTGAATCTCTCACTTGTGTGAAGTGAGGCATGTTTTCGGGTGAAACGGGTTCTTTCGGGGGAGAACTCATTTTCAACGGATTGATGGGGGTTCCGTTTTTGTACACCCGGAAATCCAAGTGAGGACCGGTGGCAAGTCCGGTGGCTCCGACGTAACCGATGGTTTCGCCTTGTTTTACGCGTTTGCCGGGTTGAATGCCTTTGGCGAATTTGGATAGGTGCATGTAAGTGGTGGAGTAGACACTATTGTGTTTTATGGTCACATAGTTGCCGCCGCCGTTTGCCTGATATGCTTTTTTCACGACAACCCCGTCGCCGATGGTGTACACTTCCGTTCCCGTGGGGGCTGCATAATCTACGCCGTGATGTGCCCTGTATCTTTTCAGCACGGGATGAAAACGGTTGTTGGAGAATCCCGAGGATATACGGGAGTATTTTAACGGGGCTTTTAAAAAGGTTTTCTGCAAGCTGTTGCCTTCTTCGTCAAAATAGGAAAATTTGTCGTTTTGCTCGAAGGGGATAGCGTAGAAGTCTTTGCCGGTGTTCGTGAAAATCGCCGCTTTGACATTGAAGTCACGTAGAGGTTTGTCCTCGACGTACGATTGCTCGTATATAACCCGTATCGAATCGCCCTTCGCCAAACCGAAGAAGTCGATAGACCAAGCGTATATTTCAGATAACGTGATTGCTAAAGTGGGATCGGTGTTTGCTTCAACCATGGCATTCCATAAAGAAGAGGTTATACCTACTTTGGCAGTGTGTTCTTTTTTTACCACGTCTTTTTGTCCCACGTACACTTCCGATGTTTCTTTGAAGTCGATCACCACGTATTCGAGGGCGTTCTTCTCGTATATAAAGAACTCGGGGGTGCGAAGACTGTCTTTAGCGAGGAAAAGAGTATAGTTTTGACCCCGTTTGATACTTCTCACGTCAAAAACATCTTTACAGCGTTGCGCGATCTCGTGTATTTTGGCAGGGGATACCTTGTACCTCGCGAGGATGAGAGAAAGGTTCTGGTTTTTCTCCACTACACCTTCCGCTATCTCGAAGTTATCGGAGGGGATGCCATATTTATAATGTACTTGCTGTAACTCTGTCGTGTCCACGACTTCGTCAACAGCGTTGGCTTCCAGTATCGCTTCTTTATTTCCTTTGTTACTCGGCCAAAAAATGACAATCCCCAGTACAAGGCCTATGGCTGCCCAAATCCAAATCCATTTCGTCTTTTTCATCTTCTTTTCTTACATCCGGTTAATCGCGTCGGTTCAGGCTTGCAAGTTAGGTGATTTGCTTTTAACCTGCAACAGAGTGCTTCTTTTTTTATCCACATGTTGTCGTTTGTGAAAACTTTCTTAATGTTGTTATTAACAAAACGTTAAAGTTGATTTTTTATTGTTGATGCGATTTGTAATTTACTACTTTTGACATGATGGAATGTCAAAAAGTGTTTTTATAATGACGTGAAGAAGATTTAGGAGAGAAAAGGGTAATATTGTATTAACCAGTTGTTTGAATGGTTGGGAAATCTTAAAGTTTTCATAAAATTGATTTTGGAATAACACTAAATCAATTCTGAAACGTCTATTTATAAAGTTTGCAAAAGTGTTGTTGTAAGAGCATATTAATTTTAATAACAAATTTATGGAAGAGCCAATTGTAAAAGTCGAACATTTGTCACATCGCTACAGCATTCAATGGGCGGTACGCGACATTAGTTTCGAGATTCCTGTACGGGGAATTTATGGTTTGCTGGGATCGAACGGTGCCGGTAAATCAACCACGATGAACATTATTTGCGGTGTTATCAAACAAACGGAAGGTAATGTTTTTATCAGCGGGATTGACACCCGTAAACATCCGGTGGATGCTAAACGTCATATCGGTTTCTTACCCCAGAAGCCCCCTTTATACGGTGACTTAACTGTAGAAGAATATTTACTTCATTGTGCCAGATTGCGCTGGGTTCCGGATAGTGAACTTAAATCTGCTGTAGAGGAAGTTTTAGCACGATGTGGTATCACTCATTTTCGCAAGCGTTTGATTAAGAATTTGTCAGGTGGTTATCAACAACGTGTTGGTATCGCTCAGGCGATTGTTCATAAACCTGCTCTAGTAGTGTTTGACGAGCCGACGAATGGGTTGGACCCGAACCAGATCATGGAGATTCGTCATTTGATCAAGGATATCGCGCAGGATCGTACGGTGATTCTTTCCACGCATATTTTGACCGAGGTGCAAGCCGTTTGCGATCATATCATGATGATCGAGGAAGGAAAGCTCGTGTTCATGGGCTCCGTTGATGAGTTTGACAATTATATTATCCCGAATACCCTTTATCTTTCCATGGTTGATCCTCCGGCAACGGAAGAACTTGCCAAGATTGAAGGCGTACTGGGCGTGGAAGAATTGGGTAACATGAAATTCCGTATTCGTTTCACGGAAGCGCAGGAGGTTATTGATCGTATCGTGAAGGAGAGCGCCGCTAAAGATTGGCGTCTATCCGAGATTCGGGTAGAGAAGAGCTCTCTGGATAGTATATTCGCGGAATTGTCTAAAAAAGCACATTAAATAATCAGGTTATGTTTAAAATGATATATAATATCGCGAGAACGGAATTGCAAATGTTATTCTATTCTCCTGTTGCATGGTTAATCTTGGTCGTGTTCGGTATACAGGCTGGTTTGATTTTTGCCGGTAAGATCGAGGGATTGGTAGTTTCTCAAGAAATGGGATATAGCGTCGCGGGAGCCACGTTTAATATCTTCGCTAATCCTTGGGGGGCCGTCTTTGTAAATATGCAGAATTACTTGTATTTTTATATTCCACTTTTGACCATGAGTTTGGTCAGCAAGGAATTGAGTAGTGGTTCTATTCGCTTGTTGTATTCTTCTCCGATTACCAATCTGCAGATTATCGTGGGTAAGTTCGTGTCCATGATGATTTACGGGCTTTTCATGATTGGTATTCTTCTTTTAATCACGCTTTGTAGCTGGTCTGTTATTAAAGATTTCGATTGGCCAATGGTGTTTGTCGGATTGTTGGGATTGTACCTGTTGATCTGTGCTTACGCGGCTATTGGTATTTTTATGTCCAGTTTGACTTCATACCAGATCGTGGCGGCTATCGGAACGTTTGCCGTGTTGATGGTGTTGAGTATGATTGGGGACTGGTGGCAAGAGTATGATTTCGTTCGCGATGTGACCTATTGGTTGGCTATGCCGGGTAGAAGCGGTAAGTTTATTGCCGGGTTGATTTGTAGTGAAGATTTACTTTATTTTATCCTTGTAGTTTGTTTGTTCCTTGCGTTGACGATTATCCGTTTGAACGCGGTACGTCAAAAGATTCGTTTCGTGATCACGTTGGGAAGAAATGTTGGTGTTATTCTTTTGGTTTGTGTCCTTGGATTTATCACTTCCATGCCGAAAATGAAGGTTTATTATGATGCGACTGCGACTAAAATGAATACGTTGACCCCGAATAGCCAAGAGATCGTGGCTAAATTGGACGGTGGAATGACTATCACCACGTATATTAATGCGCTTGATCCGGGTGCTTCGTGGTATGCCGCTTTCTATTTCCTGAAACCGGATATGGATCGTTTCGAACAATATCTGCGGTTCAAACCGGATATGAAGTTGAAATACGTGTATTATTATGACACGTGTGCGAATCCTCAGTTAGACAGACGTTTCCCGGATAAGAACCTTCGCGAGAAGATGGTTGAGGTTTGTAAGATGTATGGTTTGGATTCCAACAGATTCATGGGACCGGAAGAGATTCGTAAGAAAATCGATTTGTCCGGAGAAGGGAATACTTTCGTTCGTCAAATCGTTCGCGATAACGGGGAAAAAGCTTGGTTACGAATTTATAACGATATGCAACGTTTCCCGAGTGAACGAGAGATTTCTGCCGCTTTCAAACGGATGGTGATGGAACTCCCGAAAGTGGGTATCGTACAGGGACATGGGGAACGTAGTTTCTATGGTGGCAAAGACCGGGATTACAGTGCGTTCGCGGACGATAAAAGTTTCCGTCATTCTTTGTTAAATCAAGGGTTTGACGTGGAAGAAGTTCGTTTGGACAAACAAGTGCCGGAACATATCAATATCGTGGTGATTTCCGATATGCGCGAGTGGTTGACTCCCGCGGAGGAAGCTAATTTGCAACAGTATATCGACCGCGGTGGTAATTTGTTTATTTTGGGAGAACCGAAACGTAGAGACGTGATGAACCCGCTTTTCGCAAAATTCGGTTTCGAGATGACAGAGGGCGTTCTGGTTAAACAGGATACGAATCTTCAAGCTGACGTGATTTTGTCTTACCCGACGAAAGAGGCGGCTGACAGTATCGCTTATGATTTCGGAACGATGCGTAGATATAGAATGGTGATGTCTACCCCGAGTGTAGCCGGATTGGAGCAAATTGCGGATAAGGGATACAAGGTTACGACCATGTTCAAGACGGATACCATTGGTGTTTGGAACGAATTGGAAACCACGGACTTTATCGACGACACGATTCGTTTGAATCCTGCTATCGGAGAAGTAGAGAAGACCTATTCCACGGCTGTGGCATTATCAAGAAAAGTTGGGGATAAAGAACAAAAAATTATCTTGACGGGTGATGCGGACTGTATCAGTAACGGTGAGTTCGGAAGAAGAGTTCCGACCGCGCGTACTTCTAACTATACTTTGGTAACGGGAGGATTCTTCTGGTTATCGGATGGAGAGGTGCCTATCGACGTGAGACGTCCGCCGCTACCGGATGATAAGGTATATGTCGCGAAAACGGGAGCTTGGATTATCAAGTGGTCGTTTACTCTCTTGATACCCTTGCTTTTGGCTGCTGCCGGAGTTCTTATCTGGATTCGCAGAAAAGGAAGATAGTATGATTTCCGATTTTAGATTTATGATTTTAGATTTAAAATGGAAAAGATAAGAGAATTTGAAAATGTGGATATGTAATGATTCACATTTTCAATTCTCAATTTTCAATTTTAATTGATATAGAATGAGTTTTAAAATAGACAAACAAACGTTGGATGATCTGGCGATCTTCGGGAATAACCGGACCAAATCTGTTTACGAGATTTTTAACCGCACGCAAACACGCGGTGGGGCGAGAATTCTCGAAGAGATGTTTCTTTATCCCTTGTCGGATGCCGACCAGATTAACGAGCGGAGTGACGTGATTCGTTATTACCGCGATATAGAGGCGGTATTTCCTTTCCGGAGCGAGATTTTCGATACCATGGAATTTTACCTCGGTAATACTGACCGTCGCACGCAATTGATGACGCAGGATAACACGTTGGGACGCAAGTTCAAGAATTTGGTGGGAACGGACACGGAATATACCCAGTTACATAACGGGATTGTATGTTGCATTGAGTTGTTGAATACTTTGGGTGATTTTCTGAAGAATTCAAAGTCGGACACGGGCAACAAGACGATAGCCGATTTGACGGCGAATTTGAGAGGGTTGCTTGATAACGAGAAATGGGCGTGGTATACTTCCGAGAAAGGAAAGAAGAAATTGGCTTACGAGCAAGCGGTGGTTTACGACCGCGTGTTCCGTTTCGAGGAACGTGATAAGATGATGAAGATTCTTTACTACGTTTACCTGCTTGACGTTTATATGGCGGTGGCGAAGGTGGCACGGGATCGCAATTTCGTTTTCGGTAAGGCTTATCCGAACGACCGCAATATCTTGAAGCTGAAGGGTGCTTTCCACCCGTTCCTGACAAAACCGGTAGGCAATGATATAGAGGTAGACGAGAATAGTAACGTGATTTTCCTGACGGGAGCGAATATGGCGGGAAAATCAACGTTTATGAAAACTTTCGGGATCTCTATCTTCTTGGCTCACGTGGGATTCCCGATTCCCGCTAAAGAGATGGAATTTTCCGTGCAGAACGGGATGTTCACGACGATTAATCTGCCCGATAACCTGAGCATGGGATATAGTCACTTCTATGCTGAAGTGTTGCGGGTGAAAAAAGTGGCACAGCAAGTGCGTCAGACTCAACATCTGATCGTGGTATTCGACGAGTTGTTCCGGGGTACGAACGTGAAAGATGCTTACGATGCAACGGTGGCGGTGACGGAAGCTTTTGCCGGAATCCGAAATTGCACGTTTATAATCTCGACACATATCATTGAGGCGGGTGAGGTACTGAAGGAACGCTGTGACAATATCAACTTTGTTTACCTGCCCACGAAGATGGAGGGGAGTAAACCGATCTATACTTACACGCTGGCTTCCGGTATCACGGATGACCGCCACGGTATGATGATCGTGAATAATGAACGGATTATTGAAATCATTAAAAACGGAGAGGCATGAGTTTTGAAACAGATAAACAGACGCTGGATGATTTGAACCTGCTAGGTAAGTACAAGAATAATTCCGTTTACAGCATGTTCGTGGGGACGATTACCCGTGGCGGGGAACGTATGATGGAAAATATGTTCCTGCACCCGCTGACGGATGCGAAGGCTATTAATGACCGTTCTTCCGTGTTCCGTTATTTCCGGGATCACGATTTCGGGTTCCCGTTCGAGAAGGACGAGTTTGACGTGGTCGAGCAATATATCACCGGTGCAAGCAGTAAAAACGGTTTCCGGAATATATTCCAGCTTTTGAAAGCGAAGTCGATGCATTATATCAGTAATGATCCGGAATTCAATATTATCCGGGAGCGGATACTGATGTCGATCAAGTTCTACCGGAAGGCTCGTGAATATTTCGATAAACTGGCGACCGATGTAGCGGGCAATCCGTTCCAGAGCGTTGTTGAGAAGGGACGTTCGTTATTGAAGGATTCCCGCATTGATAAATTGTTAGGACATCCCCGTCAGGATAATCCGGGGTTGGTCAATCTGATCGCTTTTGACCGGGTATTTCGTTGCTTGTTGAACAAACAGTTCAAAGAGGTTATCGAGTTATTGCAGGGTGTCGACTTGAACGTGGTCGTGGGTAGAGTGGCTAAAGAGAAGAATTTCTGCTTCGCGATGGCTGCCGATGACGGCGAAGTGCTGGTAGCCGCAACGGGTTTACATCATCCTCGTATTGATGGTGCGATTTCCAATGATCTGGAAGTGACCGCATCCAAAAATATTTTCTTCCTGACCGGGGCAAATATGGCGGGAAAGTCTACTTTGATGAAATCCTTCGGTATCGCCGTTTACATGGCACACATGGGTTTCCCGATTGCCGCGAAGACAATGCAATTCCGTATACAGGACGGTATGTACACTTCTATCAATGTGCCGGATAATATTAACTTGGGTTACAGTCACTTCTACGCGGAAGTGTTGCGCGTGAAGAACGTGGCTATCGAGGTGAGCCGCAACAAGCGTTTGATCGTGATCTTCGACGAGTTGTTCAAGGGAACGAACGTGAAAGACGCTTTCGATGCCACTTTGGCGGTAACCGAGGCCTTGGCGGAAAGACGTAACAGTGCTTTCATGATTTCGACGCACATTATCGAGGTGGGACAGGAGTTAGGCAAGCATTGTGATAACGTGACTTTCGCTTACCTGCCGACCGTGATGAAAGGTAAGTTGCCGACTTATACTTACGTGTTAGAGCCGGGAATCACGAGCGACAAGCACGGTATGATTATTATTAATAACGAGAAGATTATAGAGATAATCAAAGGTGAAGTCGCCTCTTAGTTCGAGAGCCGACACCATGAAAATATCCCGGGGCTTGTGGCTTCGGGATATTTTTTGCCTGAATGAATGTTAAAACGGAGTGTAATTGTTGAAAGGTGTTTATTTTTCGTTATTTTTGAATTATTGAAGTGTGATAGTGAGTGTGGATCTTTTATATGTAAGTGATGGTTAGTAATGAATCAGTAAAAATAGTGGATCTTTCCGATTCCAAGCAGTTTAAGGCGGGATACGAGCAGTATTTCACCGCTTTGAAATATTTTGCCCTGCAATATATAAAGGATGAGGAGGTTGTTTTTGATTTGTTACAAGACTTTTTCATGAAGTTGTGGGAAAAAGGGGAAGTCTTTCAGAATGAAGAAACTCTTAAAGTATATCTTTACCGGGGAATACGTAATAATTGTTTAACTTATATCCGAAACAAGAGAAGGGCGGAAAAGCGTCTGGAGGGATATACTTGTGATGAGCTTGAAGAAGACTTTGTTAGTAAAGTTATAGAGGCAGAGGTTTTTGCCATGATAAATCAGGTTTTTGAAGAATTACCGGAATCCTGCAAAAGAGTGTATCGTTTAAGTCTGGAAGGAAAATCTCATCAAGAGATCGCGGACGAACTGCATATCGCTATAAATACAATTAAACGACACAAGAATAATGCCAATCATTATATCCGGGAACGTTTGGAGAAGTTGTTGATATTGATGATGTTAATGGCTCCTGATATTTGAATGTCTAAAATTATTCCAAAAGCATAACACCTCCATAGAATTTTGGCGTCTTTAATATAGATACATGAAATAGATGAATTTATATTAAAGTGATTATGTATAAAATTTCTCGGATATTATTGAAGTATTTTACATTCGGGACAAACGATGAGGAAACCCGGGAACTGGAACGATGGCGAAAAGAATCCGATCGTCATGAAGTCCTTTTCCGCAAAATAGGCTCGCCTGATTATTTGCAACAGGCCATGGACCCGTTACATAAAAAAGTGCTTCAAGAACAATGGTTTTTATTGGATAAGAAAATCCGATACAAGCGACGCCATAAACGGATGGCTTTCATGATTCCTGCGGCAATAGCTGTAATATTGTCGATGGTATGCATGTTGGTTTACACGTACACGAAACAGGAGGAGCCTGTAAAAAAAGAGAATCTGGTAAACAATGAATCTTTTGTTCACTCGAAAGCCGTGATCTATTTGGCTGAAGGCGGAAAACTTGTTGTTTTCAAAGATTCTGTTTTGAAGATGAACGTGACCGAGGCTCCCGTGGAAAATCGTCTTGATACGGTTGCTTTTCTTGCACAAGAGGTCGAGAATCTTTCAATGAATAAGCATCGGTTGGAAGTCCCTCGCGGCGGGGAGTATGTAGCCCGCTTGGAGGATGGGACGGTTGTCCACATGGATGCGATGTCCACTCTTGTTATCCCTCAAAAATTCAGTAAAGATTGCCGTGAGGTGGAATTAATAGGTCATGCTTATTTTTCCGTGGCAAAGGATAGTACTCGCCCATTTGTCGTGCGATCGGGTGACCTGAAAGTCCGGGTGCTAGGTACCGAGTTTGATTTTAATACTTATCAGGGCGATATTGCCACCACGACCTTGGTTAGAGGAAGTGTTGAAGTGGCTTATTTGCAATCGGTATATCGATTGAAACCTAATCAGCAGGCAAAAGTCGATTCGGAGGGAAAGATTGTTGTTTCGGATGTAGACGTGTATCCTTATGTTGCTTGGAAGGAGGAACGTATTGTATTTATAAATCAAACTCTCGGTGAAATAATGAGAGTTTTGGAAAGATGGTATAGTATGGAAGTCGTCTTCCTTTCCAATGACATTAAACAGGAATGTTTTACATTGGATATAGAGAAGTACGGGGAAATAAATCCCGTGTTGAAATCAATAGAAAAGACGAATAAAGTATATTTTGAATTAGTCGGGAATCAAATTCTTGTTTATAGAAAATAAATAAATAGGGAATTGGGCAATTATTTATGGGGCTGAAAATATTTAGTCCTCGGGAAATGTACGGCCTTTTATAAAGATGATAATTTAAATATGAACTAAAAACAATTTTATGGAAAAAAAAGACTACATGAAACGCTTGTGTTTTTATACACGGAAGATAAGGCGTATGCTGTCTGTATTGTTTCTTTTTGTGTTTATGGGGATAAATGCTTTAAGGGCAGACACGATTGTTGAGAAAGTCGAGTTGAATATCTCGGTGAAGAATGCATCTGTGCTTCAAGTTTTTGCCCAGATAAAACAACAAACGTCATTCAATTTTGTTTATAATGACCGGGATATCTCACAGATCGGTTTGAAAACGATGGACTTAAAAAAGGCGGATATCGTTGCCGTGTTGGATAAATGTATCGAGGGAACGGATCTGGTTTATGAATTTATGGGTAATGTCGTCATTTTCAAGCGGCGTGCCGAGGTTGTTCGGGATAGCGTGAAGGAGGGTAAGATAGTGGGAGTGGTAAAGGATGAACGAGGATTTCCATTGCCCGGGGTTACAATACAGATAAAGGATATGAAGTTGGGTACGGCAACGGATAAAGACGGGCGGTATGCTTTCCGCTTTGTCCTCGGTAAACAGATTGTTCTGGAATATTCTTTTATCGGGATGGAAACCGTGGAAATAAGATATACCGGTCAAGACACGATTAATGTTGTTATGAAAGAGAGTGAGGTTGCATTGGAAGATGTCGTTGTGACGGGGTATGCCAATCTTTCCCGACAGTCTTACACGGGAAACGTGAAAACGATGACGGCCGCGGAATTAAAGAAGATTTCCCAAGTAAATGTATTGAAATCCATTCAAGTATTGGATCCTTCTTTTCGGATTGCTGTTAATAACGAGATGGGTTCTAACCCGAACGTGATGCCGAAAATAAGCATTCGCGGAGATTCCGGTATCGGATTGACTGAATTGGATGAGGTGAATGTGTCTAAAACGGCATTGCAGAATAACCCGAATCTACCGACATTCATTTTGGACGGTTTCGAGGTGAGTGTTAATAAAGTGTACGACATGGATATTAACCGGATTGAATCGATCACTTTATTGAAAGATGCGGCAGCCACGGCAATATACGGTTCTCGTGCCGCGAACGGGGTTGTGGTGATAACAACCGTTACTCCTAAAGATGGGCAAATACTGATTAATTACGGGTATAACCTGAATGTACAGGTTCCTGACTTGCGGGATTATAATTTGATGAATGCCAAGGAAAAAGTAGAGGCGGAAAAAGAAGCCGGATTGTTTGATCAGGAGTATTATCAGCAGGCTTACTATCATGCGAAACTAAGATTAATCGAGCGGGGGAATAACACGGACTGGCTGGCTTTGCCGCTTCGGAATACGGCGAGTAGTAAACATTATCTAAGAATGGAAGGGGGAACAAACGGTTTTCGTTATGGTATCGACGTGAATTATCAAGGGAATAACGGGGTGATGAAGGGGTCCGAAAGAAAAACCTTTGGATTGGGTTTAGAGTTACAGTATAATATCGGGAAATTGTTATTCAAGAATAGTGCCACGTACACGGGAGTTAATTCGGAGGAATCTCCTTTCGGTTCGTTTAGCAAATACACCACTATGAATCCCTACTATTCTTATTTGGATGAAGACGGAACAGTTGCCGAAGTAATAAAGACTGCAACACCGAACGGTACGACCAGTAATCCGTTGTATGATGCCTATCTGGGTAGTTTCGATAAAACGAAAAGCAAGGAATTTATAGATAATTTCTCTGTCCAATATTATCTGACGAATAAAATTCATTTCAAAGGTTCTCTTGCCTTGACTTACACGACGGGCTCTTCTAATGCTTATACCTCACCCGAAGCCGGGCAATATCACAACAAGCCTTATAAAGGGGAAATGACTGTTGGAAATACAACCGCGACAGTGATAGACGGTAGTGTATTCGGGTATTATAACGATATGATCGGGTATCATAATATTAATTTGTTTGCCGGTATCAACGTGAAAGAGAGTTCAGACGAGAGCCATAGCGTGTACGTGAGAGATATTCCGGCGGGTGGGTTTGCTAATCCGCAATTCGCGAGAGAATTTCCGAATGCCCCGACAACTTTTCAACAAAAAACTAGATTGTTCGGAACGATAGTATCTTTGAATTACACCTACCGGAATATTTATTTGTTGGACGCCACGTGGAGAATGGACGGAAATTCATCTTTTGGGAGCGAAACCCGTTTTGCGCCGTTCTGGTCGATGGGGCTGGGGTTGAATATTCATAATTATGCTTTTATGAAAGGAGTAAATTGGCTCTCGGAATTGAAAATCAGAGGTTCATACGGTGTTACGGGTAAGGCTAATTTCCCCGCTAACACGGCTCGCACGTTGTATACGATTAACAGCAAATCGGTTTATCCTACAGGGTTGGGAGGAAATATTACAGCCATGGGAAATAAAAACTTGAAATGGGAAAAAACGAAGATAACGGATTTAGGTACTACAATCAATATTCTGGACGGCCTTTTGGTGTTTACGGGGACGTATTATTTCCGCAGGACGGTGGATTTGATTGCCGATATGTACATTCCTTCATCTTCGGGATTTCTGTCTTACAAGGATAATATCGGGGAGATTACCAATAATGGTTACGAGATAAGTTTACGGGTAAAAGCATTAGCTAAATCTGACGCTCAACTTTATTTTACGGCTAATGTGGCATCCAATAAAAATAAGATAAAGAAGATTTCCGAGTCCTTGAAGTCATATAATCAAAAGATAGAAGAGAAGTATCAGGATAATGCCCATAAAACCGAAACCAAAAAACCTTTGTTGAAATACGTGGAAGGCGCTTCGACAACATCAATTTACGCCATGCGGTCATTGGGGATAAATCCGCAAACAGGAGATGAGATATTCCGTTATAAAGACGGAAGTTACGGTACGGAATGGCTCGCTTCGGAGAATGTTGCTATCGGGAATACGGAACCGAAAATGAATGGTACCTTGTCTTCAAACTTGTTATTGTACGGTGTGACGTTGGACGTGTATTTTACTTATACATACGGGGGACAGCAATATAACCAGACGTTACAAACCAAAATAGAGAATGCTGATATTGAAAATAACGTGGATAAAAGAGTGTTTACAGACCGGTGGAAAAAGCAAGGTGATATTGCCGGCTTCAAGAGCTTGAAGCAATATAATGTTCCCACGAATCCAACCAGTAGATTTGTACAAGATGACAACACGCTGACACTCCAATCTGTATCTGTCGGTTATGAATTACCTTCGGATATACTAAAAAAGATTCGTTTCAGCCGGGTAAAACTTGCTTTTAATATGAACGACGTATTCCGAGTATCATCAATCAAGCAGGAAAGAGGTTTGTCTTACCCGTTTGCCAGAAGTTATAGTTTTTCAGTAAATGTAGGTTTTTAAAGATATAGGTCATGAAAAAAAGATATATAATAAATATTGTCTTGCTGGCATTTATATTCTCGTCGTGTGATAAATGGTTGGATGTGAAGCCGGAACTGGATATATATGAAGAAACATTATTCGAGAAGGCACAAGGGTATTATATCGCGTTGAACGGTGTATATATTGATATGTCCGGCAAGAATTTGTACGGGAAGGAGTTGACATGGGGTGCGGTGGAAGCTTGGGGACGTAGTTATAGTCTGAACGAGAAAGCGCATCGTCCCTACTTGGATGTGGTTAATTTCGAGTATGACAAGAGTGAGGCAAAGTCGATAGCCGCCTCTATCTGGTTGGATAGCTATAAAGTTATCGCGGAGGCGAACAATTTGATTCAAGGATTGGAAAATGACGGGGAAGTAAAATTCAAGTATGGGGATGTTACTAAAAATATGATTCTTGCCGAGGCTTATGCGATACGGGCTCTCATGCATTTTGAATTGTTACGTATCTTTGCTAAAGCCCCTATCGCTGACAATGGCGGGGAGTCTGCCTTTATTCCTTACGTGACAACATACCCGTCTATCGTGAATCCTCCGGTAACGACGAAGAACATTCTGAAGTATTTGATTGCGGATTTGGAGAAAGCTAAAGAGTGGATAAAACCTTTTGACACGGATGTACAATATCCCGGGGGAAAGATTTTTAGTTACTTGAACGAGTCCCGTGTTAAACTGGATAACGGAGCGGGGGAAGTTTTAGGTGTTGATGAGTTTTTCAATTATCGAGCCAATCGATTGAATTATTACGCTATATCTCAATTGCTTGCCCGAGTCTGCTTGTATGCTGGGGAAAATGATAAGGCGTTCGAACACGCTAATGAGGTGATAAACGTCGTGAACAAAGGAACGAATTTTAGGTTTGTCGCTCCCGGGTATATTGGGGACCCGATGGAGTTAAGTACGATTGAACCTCGGTTACACTCGGAAATACTTTTTGCTCCTTATAACTCGGAATTGTCTACTTGGACGGAAGGATATTTTAGTTCTTCAGCTAAAGATTGGCTTTTAGTGCTGAACGATAAAAGTGGAATTTTCTCGGAGAACGCGGATGATGTGCGTTTGAAAGCGATACCCCAAAACATGGTTACTAAATTTTCTTTGGAAGGAAGGGAAGAGAGTGATATGATTGCGGCAAAATCTCTGGAACCGGTACTTCGATTCCCCGAATGTTATTATATCGCGGCGGAGGCTGTTTTTGATAAAGACCGGGCTTTGGCTGTCGAGATATTTAATAAAGTTGTGGACGCCCGAAATAATTCGGTTTATAACTTGAAGGCTGACGTGGATAAAGGTACTTTTATGGAGGCGTTGGTTAAGGAATACCGTAGGGAATTTTTATGCGAGGGGCAAATGGTTTACGTGTACAAGAGATTGAACCTGCCGTTAAGAGAGAATGGAACAACTGTCGCTCATAATGGGAAATTAGTTATGCCGGTACCAGACACGGAAGCCGGGGTGCAGTAAATGGTGTGTAATATAAATGCAAACAATTATGCGAATCATATTTTTACTTCTTTTATTAGGTTGCTTGGCGTTTTACGGGTGTCAAGAGGAAAAGCCGGAAATGTTTACTCCCGAAAGGTTTATCAAGTTCATGTTCGGGAGCGAGTCCGGCGAGGATTACTACAAAGTCGAGTGTAATTTCGCGTACGAGAGTGATAACACCACGGAGAAAATTATTTCCGTCCCTGTTGAATTTCGAGGCTACAATTTGACTGAAACGTTGTATTTTGCCGTTAACGTGGATAAAGAAAAAACGACACTCCCGGAGGATTGTTTCATTTTGGAAACAGAACAACCGTTTCAACAGGATGGAGATTTTATCGACACGATGCGCGTGAAATTACAGCGAAAGGCTATATTAAAAGAAGGGAGTAAAATCCTGAGATTGCAATTAGTACCTAATTCGGATTTTCAAGTTTATATGGCAGATTCTCTGTTTATAGAGATTACGGTGCTGGATATTTTCTCGTGGCCTGAATGGTGGACAGATGACATTGCTAAGGCTTATTTGGGCGATTATTCTAAGGAGAAATATGATGAATTTGTAAAAGAAACAGGCATTCGTGATTTTGGGGTTTTGGATCCTTCGGAAAAGAGATATTACGCTATCATGTTTAAAAGAGCCTTGGAAAAAACACCTAGATACGAGTTGGATGGACGTTTAATGTCTGTTACGATTACAGGATGATTTTTATAGAACTAAGAAATATGTATTGTAATGGACCAAAAAAAATAGGTTATGAGAAATAAGATTTTAATGATATGCTTCTTAGGCTATATATTATTAACCGGTTGCATGGATGACAAAACAAATTTGAATTATAAAGATATTGTATTGCCTGATACCGTTATTATAACAAATATAGAGGATCAAGAAAGATTTTATCTTCATGAAAATACTATAGATGCCAGATTCAAGGTGACCGCGGGTGATGAATTGCAATTAGATTTGGAGGTGAAATACAACGGTGATGATGAATTGACTTACGAGTGGCGGATGGATGGTAAAGTGATTTCAACAGAGCAAAATTTACGGCACGTGTTCACGGAAGGAGGGAACGGGCAGTTGTTTATTTATCGGAAAAACGCTGGTAATGCCACGATCTATGGTTTCCTCGTGGAGATACGCCGACCTTTTAGTACCGGAATAGTCGTGTTGGGTAAAAGTAATGGTGTCACTCAAATGGATTTTGTCGAGCGTTATTGGGAGAAGAAAAACGTGGAACTTGACGGAAGGCTTTATTCTAATTTCTCGGTCACGGAATATATTCCACATGAAAACGTGTATCCTCTTTACAATGATGGAGAAGAATTGGGGCAAGATCCCGTGGAAATATCCCGTATTACGGGATTGGCTCCGGATCCGGCTGCTCGATACAGTGCTTTGCAAATTTTGGACCGGGATTGGCGGAAATCCGTTGCCGTGAATTCTGAAGATATGAAAAAAATCGTTTCCATGAAAGATGAGTTCGTGGGGGAACCGACTAATTGCATTCCGGTAAATTTTGAAACTGTCGGAGCTACCTCGCTGTTGTTGGATAAGTCTGGGAAAATTTACACGCGTGTGAATTATGACGCGGGGAATCCGAACACGGGACGTTTTATTCTTGAACCATTGGTCTTTGACGACCCTTATGATGTACCGGATAAAGGTTCTGAAGAGATTAAAGCCGAACGTGTGACAGCGAAAGATCAATTAGCGATTATTTATGAAAAGGAAAGAAAACGGATTCTTGCTATGACAGCTTCAAACGGGTATAATCAAAAACTGGATTATTATGCGGTTCATGATTTATCTCGTCCAAGCAATATAGCTAGTTTACCTGACGGTTATGTGCTTCTTGATAATTTTGATAAAGAGATCTATGCGATACTTTTCCATGAAAGTTTTTTTAATAATAATACTTATGTTATCTATAAGGACGGTTCGGATTTTTATATACAAACGTTCGAGTTAAATACTGTTTTGTACACGGCAGAGCATTCGATAAATTATAAAGCTGTTTCTAATTTGAAATTACCTGTTGACGCGGCAAGATTGATAGAACAAGGACATGGTCTTGTGAAAATAGCGATGGATAAGCGCTATAATGACTTTATGTATGTCGGGGCGGGGAAGGCTCTGTATTCGATGAGTATGGAAGGTACTGCTATTTCAAAAATACATGAATTCACGGAAGAGGGCAATATGAAAGATTTTGTTATCACTGCAACGTGGAGAGGCGACGGGGACAATGCAGCCCAGCGATATTTCAACGGGCGCGTGTTTGGTGCTATTTTTGATAACGGGGATTTTAGGGTGTTGAAATTGTATGACGATCCGCAGAAACCCGGGGAGGTACAGAAACATTATTGGGTAAATAAAAATTTTGACGGGGGAGCTGTTGCGTTATATTACTATTAGTTTGCGAGAATTATAGTGTATGCTTTAGTGATATTAGGCGGTGTCGTGTACGACACCGCTTTTTTGTTTGAAGAAATACAATTATATTTGTCTTCGTCTAAAATTATATGAATATATGACAAATACAATCCGGAGCGGAAGAATATGTTTGTCGGATTCGAGAACATTTAAAGAGGTATATGAACAATATTTTGCCGCTTTAAAGTATTTCGCCATGCGTTACGTGGGGGATGAGGAATTGGCGTGTGATCTTTTGCAGGATATTTTTATTAAGTTATGGGAAAAAGGGGATAAGTTCGAGGACGAGTTACAGTTGAAGGCTTACTTGTACCGGGTGGTGCGTAACCATTGCCTGACGTTCCTGCGGGATAAGCAGAGACAAGATAGACGAATGGAAGGTTTTGAAGTGGAGGAGGCGGAAGAGTCGTTCGTGTACCAGATGATCGAGGCTGAAATATATGCCTTGATAAATGATATTTTTGAAGAACTTCCGGAAGCCTGTCGGAACGTGTACGCGAAGAGTCTGGAAGGAAAGAGTCATAAAGAGATCGCGGAGGAGTTGAATATTGCCGTTACGACCATTAAAAAACATAAGACAAATGCGAATAACTATCTGAGGGAACGTTTGAAACATCTCCTTTGTTTTATGATGTACTTGTATTCATGAATGCCGTGATTTTAAATTGATTTCCCCACGTTATTGCTCTTTTATAGTTTTCCCATCCCAAAATTTTCCTTCGGAAGGGGTGGGATGGAAATAAATAGAATAAAAATCCGGGTGAGGTCAGTTCGCGAGAGAGTGGGTTTCGAGGTAAAATAAGTTAAATAATAAATATATATGATATATTTGTATTGTAGTTGATTTATATCAACTCCCATTCATCTCCTATTCAACTCCTATTCAAAGCCTATTTCAAAGGTAAAATAATAGAATTTAAATTGTATTTGTATAAAATTTAATAACAGCAAAATACCTGATATATATATTATTGATTGTTGTAAGATAACTGAACAGGATAGATTTTTTTCTTGAAAAAATGCCATATTTCTATACTACCTTTTTTGTTTTTTGGAGTTCTTAGATAAGAAAGATAGAAAAATATTTTAAGACAGGAGTAATTGATGAATACACGGGAGATTGAGAGATTGATAACGAAGGCACTTTTGAATGATATTTCGGAAGATGAACAACGCCGGTTGGATGAATGGTTAAATGCATCCGGGCGGAACAGGGATTTCTTTGAAGGTTTGCACTCGGGGAAATATTTGAAAAGGGCTGTCACGGACCGTAATCGCGTGTCGCGGGATGATCGGTGGAAGCGGTTGAGAAGGGAAACGGTGGCTATCAGGAGTCGAAAGATTCGTTCACGGGTGCTTCGAGTGGCGGCGGCGATTATTTTCCCGTTGATGGTGGGTGGAATGATTTGGTTGATGTCGGATTCAAAACAGGGAGATTCTTCAACTTTATTGGCACACGAGGAGATTAAGGTCGGGAGTTCCAAAGCCGTGGTAACCTTATCCAACGGGGAGAAAGTTGCTCTTTTCGGGGACACGACGGTACGCGTGAATGACGGGTTGGCGGTGATGGTGAATCAGAAGGATACGCTGAATTTCATGAGAAATAACGAGGCGGTTGTCGCTGATAATAGTTTTACCGTGATCCAGATACCGAGAGGGGGAGAGTATATCGTGCGTCTGGAGGACGGTACGACCGTGTACCTTAATTCCGAGTCGGAACTGCGAATACCGGTGCATTTTAATTCGAAGGAACGCGTCGTTTGGTTGACGGGAGAGGCGTATTTCAGTGTCGAGCACGAGAAACAACGGTCGTTCACGGTGAGAACGGAGCGGGCGGATATTTCCGTGCTGGGAACGGAATTCGGGGTTCGGGCTTATGCTGACGAGGCGGATTTGTTGACAACGCTGGTGCAAGGGGCGGTAGAGGTGAAGAGCGAGAGTCGCGTGCACCGGATTGTACCCGGCGAGCAGGCGAAGGTGGATGAGGCTGGTAATATAGAGGTGAAAGAGGTCAACGTGGATGATTATATTGCTTGGAAGCTGGGACGGATCGTGTTCGTGAACGCCCGTTTGGAAGATATCATGAGAGAGTTGCAGCGCTGGTATGATTTCAAGGTTTCGTACAGCAGCCCGGAGCAGAAAGAGTTGCGTTTCACGATGGATATCCTGAAGTACAAGGAGGTTTCCGATATATTTGATTTGATGGAAAAAATCAAAAGGATCACGTTTGTCGTGGAGGGGAACCATGTGACTCTAAAATAAAAAGAGAACGGTACCGCAAATACCATTCCCTTGTGAGTCTGCTAACAGACTAATGTAAAATCAATAAACAAAGTTATGGAAAATAATTAAAAGAAAAAAAGAAAGCCGATCATTTCTGCCGCAAACAGAATTGAAGAGATTGTGAAATAGACTAATGTAAAATCAAACAAATTATTTTATGAAGAGAGATCATGAAAGTTTTCGGGGGTATCCCCGGTGGCTATGCCAATTGTTGTTATCCGTGAAGATAGTACTGTTGTCAGTATCATTTTCATTCGCTCAACAAAACACGGATCGGGTTAGTGTGGATATGAAAAATGCTTCGTTGGCAGAGGTTTTTGACGAGATCAAACGCCAGACGAAGTTGAGTTTCATGTTCAGTAACGACGATTTGAAACATGTCGGAAGAAAGGATTACGCGGTAAAGAATGTTACCGTGGATTCTGCCATGCGCGAATGTCTGGAAGGTACCGGGCTGGAATATGAATTGACCAATAACGTGGTGGTGATACGGAAAGCCCCGGTAAAGGCGGAGAAAGTGCAACAGATCACGTTGATGGGAACGGTGCGGGATCAAAAAGGGGAAACGTTGCCCGGGGTTTCAATCGTCATCAAGGGAACGGCTTTAGGTGGGGCTACCGATATTGACGGTCGCTATTCGTTGGCTCTTCCCTTGACCAAGGATATGGTACTTGTATTCTCGTACGTGGGGATGTTGACGAAAGAGGTCGTGTACGACGGGCAGAAAACGATAGACGTGACGTTGGAAGAGAACGTGAAGGAGATGGAAGAAGTCGTGGTTACCGGTATCTTTACTCGGAAGGCAGAGAGTTACACGGGTGCGGCGCGTACCGTGAAAGCGGAAGATCTGGCGAAAGTGAGTAATATGAATGTCCTGCAAGCCTTGAAAAACCTTGATCCTTCTTTTCAGGTGATAGAGAGCAATCAATTCGGTTCCGACCCGAACCGGGTGCCGGAAATCCAGATGCGCGGTGCTTCCAGTTTCACGGACATGAAGGATAAATACCAGACGAACCCGAACCAGCCGCTTTTTATCGTGGACGGTTTTGAACAGACTATCGAGAAGGTGATGGACATGGATATGAACCGGGTGGAGTCGATCACGACGTTGAAAGACGCGACGGCAAAGGCGCTTTACGGTTCCAAGGGGGCGAACGGCGTGGTTGTTATCGAGACCAAACGTCCGGCGATCGGTAAAATGACGGTAAGTTATACCGGGAGTATGGATATCCAAGCCCCGGATTTAAGTAGTTATAATTTGTGTAACGCGTGGCAGAAACTGGAAGTGGAGCGTTTGTCCGGGGTATATACCTCGTCCACAAATCACCCGGTGAGTCAACAGCGGTTGGATGAATTGTACGCGGGATTGAATAAAGAGGTAGAGCGGGGTGTCAATACCTATTGGTTGAGCAAACCGTTACGTACCGGGATCGGGCACAAGCACTCGTTGAATTTCGAGGGTGGCGATGAGTTTATCCGGTATAATATTAACGTGAGTTACAACAACGTGGCGGGTGTTATGAAGGGTTCCAACCGGGAAACATTTGGCGGAGGTTTTACTTTTTCTTATCGTTACAAATCTTTGCTTTTCCGGGAACAACTTTCTTTGTTGCATAATAAAGCCGATAATTCCCCTTACGGGTCATTTTCCGATTACGCGAAACTGAACCCGTACTGGAGGGCGAAAAATGAAGACGGGACAATTCGGGAGGTGTTGAACCCGGTAGAGGTGGCCTACGGGAGTAACCCGGTTTACAACCCGCTAATAAATAAAACTTTAAACACGAAAAACGAAAGTAAATACACGGATATAACGAACAATTTTTATATCGAGTGGAGTGTCTTTGATGATTTGAAAGCCACGGGGCGTTTCGGTTTCACTTCCCGCACGGATGAATCGGATATTTTTTACCCGAGGGATCACACGATGTTCCGTGATATCGATATCACGGACGACGCTTATTTCGAGAGAGGTCAATACACGAAAGGGAACGGGAAGATGACAACCCTAACGACGGATATCGCTTTGAATTACTCGAAGACTTGGGATAAACACGTGATGTTTGCTAACGCTCAATGGAGCCTCGGTGAAACGAAATCGGAATCCGTTACTTTTCAAGCGGAGGGATTTGCCAATGACAAGTTGGATTACATCACTCATGCCCAACAGTATCTTGCCGGAGGAAAACCGAGTGGAAGCGAGTCTTTGTCCAGAGAAACGAGTTTTCTGGCTTCCGTGAACTATTCTTACGATTCCCGCTACCTGTTTGACGGTAACTATCGGGCGAACGCGTCTTCGTTGTTCGGGGCTGATCGCCGCTGGGGACATTTTTGGTCTGTTGGCGCGGGTTGGAACATGCACAACGAGAAATTCTTGAATGACATTGGGTGGTTGCAGCGTTTGAAATTGCGTGTTTCCACGGGCTACACGGGTTCACAGAACTTCAATTCTTATCAGGCGGTTTCTACTTACAAGTATTATTCAAACGAAGTTTACGATAACATTATCGGTTCTTACTTGATGAGTTTGGCTAATCCCGACCTGCAATGGCAAAAGACACAGGATAATAACGTCGGAATCGATGTATCATTATTCAGTCGTGTCGATTTGACTTTTGATTATTATATCAAGAACACGAGTAACTTGTTGACCCCAGTAACGTTACCGCCTTCCGCCGGGTTCTCTTCTTACACGGAGAATCTGGGAAAATCACAGAACAAAGGATTCGAGTTGCAGGTAAGCGTGCGCACGATTAATGATGCGGATAAGGATTTGCACTTGAACGTGTTCGGTTCTTTGATGCACAACACGAACAAGATCAAAGAGATTAACGAGGCTCTGTCAAGCATGAATGATGATAAGGATTCCGACAAAGATTTCAATTATGATCAAAGTACGAAAGAAAAGACCACGAAACCGTCCGTTCGCTACGCCGAGGGACAATCGATGAGTGCCATTTGGGCGGTGCGGTCTTTGGGGATCGACCCGGGTACCGGAAACGAGCTGTTTCTGACAAAGGACGGGCAACTGACTTACACGTGGGATGCCAACGATCAAGTCGTTTGCGGTGACGAGTTGCCGAAATACACGGGAACATTCGGTTTTAACTTGGATTGGAAAGGTTTCTCTGTAAATACCTCTTTCTATTTCCGTTTGGGCGGACAGATGTATAATCAAACGTTAGTAGACAAGGTTGAGAATTGCGATATGACTTACAACGTGGACCGTCGGGTGTATACCGGAAGATGGACCACACCGGGACAAAAAGCCGAGTTCAAGAGAGTTACCGACCCGAATTATTTCACGCGCCCGACATCTCGCTTCGTGCAGGATTTGAGCGAGTTGCAAATGACTTCTCTGAATGTCGGTTACGATTTCAGAAATTGTAAGTTCATGCAGAATGGTATTATCGAGCGGTTGAAATTGTCTTTCTACATGAATGATGTATTTCGTCTGTCAACGGTGAAGACGGAAAGAGGTACGGATTACCCGTTTGCCCGTTCTTTCTCGTTCCAGCTGCAAGCGACATTCTAACAGGTGGTAGGCTATGAATATACTAAACAATTATTCGACTAGATTATGAGAAAAGGTTTTTTAAAATATAGTTTGTGGATTTTGGTTTGTTTCAGCATGGTGGCGTGTAACGACTGGCTGGACGTGAAACCGAAAACCGAGATGGAAGCCGAAGATATGTTCTCCACCGAGGATGGGTTCAAGGATGCTTTGGCGGGCGTTTATACGGCGATGACAAAATCTTCTCTGTATGGTAGAGAGTTGACTTACGGGATAGTGGATGTGGTCGCCCAGCAATGGGGAGGAATCGGCTCCAATCATCGTTACGCGAACGCGTTGAAATACGAGTACGAGGCAACGAACACGAAACCGATTATCGACACGCTTTGGAACGGGTTGTATAACGCCATAGCGAACGCTAATAGTATTCTGGCTTATATTGATAATTCAAAAGCCGTGTTCACGGGGGATAATAAGCAGATTATAAAAGGGGAAGCGTTGGCTTTGAGGGCTTTCATGCACTTTGATTTGTTACGTTTGTTTTGTGCGGATGCGACAAGTGCTTCCGCTGAAGACGGGATTCCTTATGTCAATGAACTCACGAAGCAGGTAACCGTGTCGGTTTCCCCGAAAGATGTCACGGAACAAATTATCAAGGATTTGAAAGAAGCGGCTACGTGTCTGGCAAATGATCCTGTGCTGACGGGACGGGAAGTTTCCGCGAGTGATGACAACGGTTATTTGATAAACCGGAATTATCACTTGAATTATTACGCGGTTATGGGGTTGATGGCACGCGTGTACATGTACGCGGGCAATCCGACCGAAGCCCGTAAGAGTGCCATTGCCGTGATCGAGGCCCACGAAAACCGGGAGTTGTTTCCTTGGAGCACGAGGGGCGACGTGTTGAACGAGAAAAAGGAGTTGCGTGACCGTACTTTTTCCACGGAACATCTTTTCGCTTTAAATATAAGGAAGTTGAAAGATTATATTGAGGGGTCTTTCACGGGTACGAGCGTGCCTTTATTGACGCGGATTTCCCCGGGTAGTTTGTTTGTTGCGGGGAATGATTTTCGTAGTTTCTTCTTCGAAACCACGAATTATATAGGGGATGTACCTTCTAAACTGTGGCAGATGGATGGAATTACGGTGGAAGGTCAATTGTACACGCCCAAGCGTGACCGTATGCCGATGATCCGTCTAAGCGAGATGTATTATATCGTGGCGGAGTGTGATAAGGCAACGCCTTCCGTGGCGGTAGCCCGATTGAACGAAGTGCTCGCTAACCGGGGATATGAAGACACGGAGTTGTTGGATGCTTCGGTTGTGAATAGCGGGGATGCCGTGCAGGAAGAAATCTTGAAGGAATACCAGCGTGAATTTATTTGTGAAGGACAACTCTTTTTCTATCATAAGCGGATGAAGGATGAGAAATTGAATGGCTACACGGTGAATTATGTATTCCCGAAACCGGAGAATGAACTGGAATTTGGAAAATAAAAAACAGAGATTATGAAATTCATGATAAGATATTTTTTATGGCTTCCGGTATGTTTGACCTTTGTGTTGACTGCCTGCGAGAAAGAAAAAATCCCGTATTACAATGGTGTGGAGCGAGTGAATTTTAATTACACGAGTATGGGGTTACAAAGGGACACGATTGATGTCGTTTATGGCTTCGTGCTGGATGAATATACCGACATTGACCTTGAGATATTGTTGATGGGGTATGCTAAAAATTACGACCGGACAATCGGGCTGAAGATCACGAGCGAGAATGGAGCTGTTGCCGGGACTAATTACGAGATACAAGACCGGCTTGTGCTGCCTAAAAACGAGGTTTCCGTAAAAATACCGTTGAAAGTCTTGCGTTCAAGTGATTTGCTGGAGGACGGGGCTAAATCTTTCTTGGTTGAACTCGTGGATTCCGATGATTTGAAAGCGGGACTTCGGACAACACTTTTTATCACGGTTTCGGATGACATTCCGGAAGAGTGGGTAGGTGGTGAAAATTGGTTTATGAATAAAGTGAGTGATTATTTCGGGGAGTGTAATCAAACTAAATACTTGTTCGTTTACGAGCAGTTAGGTGTTTGGGATTTTTCAGTTTGGAATCTGATGGGATTCATGGGTAATGACGCGAAATTCTCGCCGGCGAAGAGAATCTTGAAAGAAAAATTGGCAGAGTACGAAGCCGAGAACGGGCCTCTGGTAGATCCTAAAACAGGTGATCGAGTAACATTCCCGGATTAACAATTAAACGATGATTTTATGAACAAGAGATTTATAATACAGATCATTTTTTTACTGGTTGCCATCTTCAGTTTATGTAATTGCTATGATGACAAGGGTAATTATGATTACAAGGAATTAACGTCGTTGCAGATCGACACGACAGGTATTAAGGCACAACAAACGGCGTATCAGTTCGAGAATTTTAAAGTACCCGTGGATGTGAAATATGCGGGGAACAAGGAAGATCTGTCGTACGAGTGGAAAATTTACCCGCAAGTCCCCCAGAAGGATGAAGATGTGACTAAATATGATTCGGCAGTCGTGTTGTACACGAAAGCGGTGTTCGATACGATTATTTACGAGATACCGGGCGCGTATTATCTGACCTTGACGGTGACCGACCATCTTCAGAATATTCAAGAGGCTTTCACGTTAAAGTTGAATGTTGAAACTCTCGTTTCCCGCGGGTTGTGCGTGATGGATGAGAATAACGGTATCTATGATTTGCATTTGATAAAGTCTGCCAAGTTATTGCCGGATATCTTGGAATCGGACGAACAGACTTATTATCATGTCTATTCCGGTGTTAATGATCTGGAAATAACGGATGGGAAATTTCTGGGATTTGTTTCTGTTGATGCAGCAACGGATAATAAAGCACTTTATTTCTTTACTGAAACCGGAGGTGTAACCTTGGATATTGATACATACGAGATCATGTCGAGTGATTATCCGTCGTGGTTCTCTTTCCCGATGAGTATAACTCCCGCTCCCGGGGCTTTTATGGTAACAAGTCGCCCGATAGAGATGCTTATCAATAACGGATTGGTTTACGTTTGGGATCACACGTCTATGGGGGTGACAACCTTTGGCGACCGGTTGAACGGGGATTATGAAGCGGCTCCTTATTTGCCGCGTATATCTACCAGTACATTCTCAACCGTGATTTTCGACAAGAAAAACAAACGTTTTGCCCCTATAAATATATTCGGTTCACAGGTGGGTGAGTTTGAATCTACCGCAAGCGGTGAGTTCGATCTGGATGATATCGGTGCTTCCAAAGAGTTGAAGTTTATGGATAACGGTTTCAATTCTTACACTTATGCTGTTTTTTACGACACGCAAACATCCGAGTACGCATTGTACGTGATGGATTTCTCCGGAACGGAAGCCTCGCCGGTGAAGAAATACGCGATGGATAACTGTGAAGGAATAAACGGGGATTCTTATTACGCTTTCGGAAATCAAGGAAACGTGTGTTTCTATTCTTCCGGTAGTGACTTGTGCCAGTATAAATATGCTTCGACAAACGCGGGAACTGTCGTTCACTCGTTTACCGGGGAAACAATTACCGGGATTAAAGTATTTAAAAACTCCGGACATGCTCAAGACGGGAAACTGTTGATCGTTTCGACGTTGACAGGTAGCGGAGAAGGAAAAATCTACTTGGTAGGATTCAATGAATTGACGGGTGCGATCGTGGACGGAACCGATAAACCTTATGGCGGTTTCGGCAAGATCGTTGATATATTGTACAAAGAATAAATAAGTATAGAGAAATGAGGTTGTTTGAAAAGAATCTTTCAGACAGCCTCAAAAAGAATTATCCATGAAAAAGAATAGTAGAATCGGAACGTGGTTGAGTGTTGTTCTCCTGTTAGTGATGTTTGGATTGTCGGTGAAAGCACAGAAGTATAAATCGGTATTCAAGGATCTGACGTGGGAACAAGCCGCGGAGTTGGCTCAAAAGGAGGGCAAAATCGTGTTGGTCGACGCGATGATGAAGGCTCGTACTCCCGAAGACCGGAAGAAACGGGATGAGGCGGAGCGGAAATTGTTCTCCGTGCCGGGGATTATGGATTTCTGTAACCGGAATATCGTGGCCATTCATATAGATATGGGAACGGAGGCGGGGAAGGCATTTGCCCCGAAGCTGGTGATGAATATGTACCCCACTTACGGTTTCTTTATGCCGGACGGGGATATTCTGGGTGTCGTCAGTCCTTTTATTTTAGCACAGAAACCGGAAGTTTTTTTGGAAAAGGGACAAAAGGCGGTGAAAGAAGCGGAAGTAAAGAGAAGTAACAAACGTTCTATTCTATTCGAGGAAATCGGGTTCAAGGAGGCGTTGGTGAAGGCGAAGAAGGAAAAGAAGTTGATTTTTATCGATGCTTATACCGATTACTGCCAACCGTGCGTGATGATGGTGAAGAATATCTTCTCGTTGGATAAAGTAGCTGATTTTTACAACGAGAATTTTATCAATCTGAAGTTGGATTTCGGTAAAGAGAAGGAATTGGCACAGAAATACGGGACGTCGGGGTATCCCGCTTTTGTTTTCGTGAACGGGGATGGTAAGCTCGTGTATTTGGCAGGTGGTTACACCGAAGCGGAACCTTTTATCGGGTACGGGCAGGAGGCTTTGAAAAAAGCACAGGGGATAGAATTTAGCGCCGGGAGCTGGAACGAGATTCTGGCAAAGGCAAAACAAGAGAATAAATTGATATTTATGGATTGCTATACCTCTTGGTGCGGACCTTGTAAACAAATGGCTCAAACGACCTTTGTCGATCCTGATGTTGCCGCTTTGTTCAACGAGAAGTTTATTAACGTGAAGGTGGACATGGAGAAGGGCGAGGGGAAAGAATTGAGCAAGCGTTATGGCGTGAGAGCTTATCCCACGTTGAATTTTATTCATGGTGACGGGGAAATAGTACATTGCGTGGTAGGAGGATTGGGTGCGGATGAATTAATCAGGCAAGGGAAACTCGTGTTGGAAGGTAAAGGATTAAGTTATATGCAAAACGAGTATGCCGATGGAAACCGGGAGCCGGAGTTTATAACTTCTTATCTGGAAGTGCTCGGGATGGCTAACTTGGGAGAGGACGCACAGAAGGTGACGTTGGAGTATTTCGCCACGCTCGACCGGGAGAAATTGAACGAGAAAAAGTATTGGGATATCTTTGTCCGGTACGTGAATGATGTGGATAGTGATTTGTTCCGGTATGTATACGCGAACCGGGAACATCTCGTTTCACTTTACGGGGAACAACAAGTGAATCGTAAGATACAATCCGTGTGGGCAACCGGGGCGAATCGGTTCGTGCAGGAAAAAGAGGGCGCAAAGGTGTTGGATAAGAAAGGTTTTGAGCGTTACGTGAAGCGGATGAAAAAGGCGAAAGT
Organism: uncultured Butyricimonas sp.; assembly: GCF_959596855.1. NCBI lineage: Bacteria > Pseudomonadati > Bacteroidota > Bacteroidia > Bacteroidales > Odoribacteraceae > Butyricimonas > uncultured Butyricimonas sp. The sequence continues at coordinate 102,712 of NZ_CAUFYA010000009.1, read as the reverse complement.
TGACGGTTGGGAAGACATCGCGGCGAACGCGAGAATGAATAATGCCGAGAAGACCGGGGACTGGAAAACTTACGTGACTGAGGGTGACGCGCTGTTGAAAAATGGCAAGGTTTCGGATTTGTTATTGTATAACTGGGGGCTAAGGATAACCAAGAACTGCAAAGACAAGGAGTTGAGGGCACGTGCAGCCCGTTGGTTCGAGAATGCGGCTGCCGAATCGATGTCGTACCGTACCTATTTCGAGAAATTGGCGGCTGAATTAAAATAAGTCGCGTTGAATTTTAATGGATTTAATAATAATAGTATGAGGAAATTTTTAAGTGTAATGTTTGTGGCTTGTATGGTGATGCTTACAAGTTCTGTTTTCGCCCAAAAGACGATAACGATCAAGGGAAAAGTGAAATTCCCGTACAACCGTTTTAACATGGAAATCGTGGAACGTCAAGGCTTTGACAAGACGGTTCTTGATTCATGTAAAGTGAACGCTGACGGCACGTACGAGTTTAAAATGAAAGTGGACAAACCGGGGGTTTACACCTTGGATTGCCAGAAATGGCAGTCCGTGTCGTTTTGGGCAGAGGACGAAGATTTGGAAATTAATTTCCGCGGGGAGGATACCGCTAGAATTAAAATCAAAAATCCCCCTTACGTGTATATTAACGGGGGACCTAACAACGAGGTGATGAATCTCATGAACTGGGACGGTTACCGGGGGTACCAGTTGATGATCGGGATTTCTCAAGGAGTTTATCGCATCCCCGGGATTGACGATGCGGCAAAACAGGAAGTGTCCGGGAAGTTTTACGATATGTTGGGTGACGAGTCCCGTGCTCGTGCAAGATTCCTCGCGGAGCATTATGCCGACCGGAATAGCGTGTTGGCGGTACTGCCCGCGTTGCGTGGCGAGGAAGACGAGGCATTGGTAGAACAGGTGCTTGCCCGTTTGGAAAAAGTGAACCCGAATTATGCGCCCCTGCTTAGATTCAAGGCGGATAGAGCCGAGGCGAAAGCACAGAAGGAGCGTTTGGCTGAAGGGAAAATGGCTCCGGAATTTTCGTTCCCCACGCCCGACGGAAAGAAACAACTGGGACCGCAGGACTTCAAGGGCAAAATCCTCGTGTTGGACTTCTGGGCTTCTTGGTGTGGTCCGTGTCGCGCGGAAATCCCTCATTTGAAAGAGGCTTACAAGGAATACAGTAACAAGGGTGTTGTATTCTTCAGCGTGTCGATTGACAAGGATGATGCCGCTTGGAGAAAGGCAATGAAAGAGGAGAATATGCCGTGGGCGCAAGTGTGTGCCCCGAAAGCCGGGAAAGACGTGATGAAACAGTATCAGTTCTCGGGAATCCCTTATATCTTGGTTATCGATAAGGAAGGGCGTATCGTGGCGAAGAATTTGAGGGGAAAAGCCTTGACCGACAAGTTGGCGGAATTGGTTAGCGGGAAGAAAAAGAGTGTTGCCATGCCGGCAATGGGCATGTAAATAATACAAGAGTTTGAGGGATACATGTATAACGAGAGATATTATGCTTCTTTTCGATCGACACAGCAACCGTACGGTATTCCTCAACTCTATAAAAAAACGAGAGATGAAAAAGTTTTTGTGCTTAATGATGATACTTTGCACGGCAGGCATCGCCTCCGCGCAAATGACTGCGGCTAAAAGAATCCCGCCGGCGGTGGAGAAGAAAGTCGTTTTGAAGGCTTCCGCGCAAAAGGTATGGGACTATATGTCCGAACCGGGTAATTACAGGAAATTCTCGGGAGTGAAGACTTTTACCTGCGAGGAAAAGGCATTGAATGCCAAAATTGAATTGGAAACGAAAGCCGGAAAGAAAAGAAGTCAACACATCAGCGTGATTGACTATGACAATTTCAAAATCTGTTATTTCGTGACGAAATCCGACTATGCCGGGGAAAAACAATGGGTGTACGCGTTTGACATTTATCCCAAGGGAGATGGAAAATGTGAGGTAGTACTTTCGGTTTTCTTCGGGTTTGACGAACTTAGCCCGGAATTTAAAGAAGGTATCACGAAGGAGTTTGACGATATCGTTTCCGGTTTGAAAAAGAAGTTTAAATCATAAGGATGTCTAATTAATATTGTATGTAATGAAGAGATTGTACGTGATAGTCATTTTGTTGACCGCGATTGTTCTGGGTGCCCGGGCACAGGAACAGGGAATCCGTTTCGAACAAACCAAGGAATGGAAAAAGATTCTGAAGAAAGCAAAGAAAGAGAAGAAGTTGATTTTTATTGATTGTTACACTTCATGGTGCGGACCTTGTAAAATGCTTTCGGCCAATGTTTTCACCCGTGAGGACGTGGGAAATCAATTTAACCGGGATTTCGTGAACGTGAAGTATGACATGGAGAAAGATGCCGACGGTGTGATACTGAAAAACACCTTTGACGTGAAGGCGTTTCCGACTTTGGTTTTCGTGGACCCGAACACGCGACAAGTGGTGCATAAGATGGTTGGCGCCGGTTCTGCCGAGTGGTTGATGGAGGGCGGAAAGATTGCCAATGATCCACGGAATAACTTGAGCGGGTTGACAATGCGTTATGATGCGGGAGAGAGAAGTGTTGATCTGTTGAGTCGTTATCTGAACGCGTTGGCTTCTGCCTATATGCAGGAAAAACAGGGTGCCGTTGCCGCGGAATACTTGAATGCTTTGTCGGACGACGAGATCGTGACCAAGGAAAACTGGGATTTGATCAAGAAGAACGTGAGTGATCCGTTGTCAAAACCTTTGCGGCAGGTGATGGCTAATATCGGTCGTTTCTATGAAGTTGCCGGTAAAGAGGTGGTGGATTATAAATTGGAAATGGCAATAAAAGGAGCCGTGTCGGAGATCGCGTATTGGCGTCCGGGTAACGGGGATTTTGATGAGGCGAGAAATACCGAATTGGTCAAACTTCTCCAGTCATTGGATTATGCTTTCGTGCCGGGTTCTTTGGCAACTTTATTTACTGCCGAATATATAAGAAAGGGTGATTACCGGGGAATGTTGAACAGTATGCGGGAAGCCTTCAAGTACAACGTGTTCCGTGGCGGGGAAGATCAGATGTATTTCCAGAACAATATCGAGGCTTTGACCGGTTGTGACGACAAAGCCCTTGTGCAGGAAGGTATTGATTGGCTTGATGCTCGATGTGCCCGGACGAATGACTATTTCGCCAAGGCTAACTTGATGAACTCCAAAGCCCGCCTGTTGACTAAAAACGGCGATACTTTAGGTGCGGACAAAGCCAAAATGGAAGAAGAAAAATATAACAAAGAAGGGGAGAAAAGAAGCGGGGGAAAAGCTGTAAGGGCTATTCGGATGAACTGATTGACAGGTTTCGAAAGTCCGTTTTATTGTTTGTGTCATGCTGAACGCAAGGTCTTTTGTTGCGTTCAGCATGATGTTTATATCCCGAATAAAATGAATTTAAGATTGTTCCTTAGGATTGTCATGGCACGTTTGAAGTGAGTTTTTACCGTGGTTTCGGCAATATCCATTTGTTCCGCTATTTCTTTGATTTTCTTCTTTTCCACGATGTGCAATAACACGACTTCGCGTTGTTTGTCCGGCAATAATTCCAGTATACGGTTGAGTCGCTCGTGAATATCTTCATCGATTTCCGGGTCTTCAATATTTGAGAATAACATTGCCTCGATGATTTTGTCCTGATGTTTATATTGAATGTCAAGGTTCCTCAAATAATTCATGCATTTGTTTTTCACGATTCCGAGCAGGTAATATGAAACGGACAGCTTTTCATCGTACCTTTCCGGGTACGACCATAGGGATAGAAAAGCATCTTGTACCATGTCTTCTGCTTCTTTCCAGTCATAAAGATAACGCATGGCATAATGTTGCAGAGGACGGAATGAAGTCCGGTACAATTCATGAAAAGCCTTTACATCCCGCTTTTTTATTCGGGAGCCCAGTTCATCCTTTTTCGAGAATTCGTCCATCCGAGATAGAATATTTTTGACAAAGATAAATTTTTTTCCTCAATCATGTCATCCGCTTTTGATCTCGTGTTAATTATAGACAAAACCGAATGATTGGATTGAAAATTATGGAGAAAAATCATATTAGTTGGGATATCTTGTTGCGAAAAGTTCGCCGGACGTTGTCGCCTGCGGAGGAGGCAATGTTTCAAGAATGGTTGACGAGGGACGAACGGCATAAGGAGTATTACGAGCGTATTCATCGGGTTTGGTCGGCTGACGAAACGACGTGTGAGTTGGATACGGATATATCCGTGATGATCGCGGGATTTGACGAGCATGTACGGAAAGAGCGGGATTCGAGGCGAAAGAAGATCGTCCGGTACGTGTATCGTTTTGCCGCTTGTTTATTCATCTTGTTGGCTGTTGGCGGAGGTATTTTGTTCTTGAATAAAGGAGAGAAGCAGCCGGATCGGTTGGCTAATGTGAATAAAGAATGGGTACCCGGTGGGAATAAGGCGATTATTCTTTTGGCTGACGGGAAAAAGGTGGATGTGGAGATGTTGGCGGATACGATGTTGTATAAGGTGGACGGGATTGAGGTACAGAAAGACGCGGGCGTTATCAAGTATAGTGGTCTTCAAAAATCGGAAGTAACGTACAACACGATTATGATCCCGAAGGGTGGTGAGTATCAGGTAGAATTGAGTGATGGGACAATGGTTTGGTTGAACTCCGATACGGAGTTGAAGATTCCGACCGTGTTTGCGGGAGATGAAAGACGCGTGTATTTATCGGGGGAGGCATATTTTGTCGTTACCAAGGATGAGCGTAAGCCTTTTATCGTGGAGACGGATTTGGGTAACGTGAAGGTGTACGGTACGGAGTTTAATGTCAAGCGTTACCGGGACGACGGGCAATTGAAAGCGACTTTGGTCGAAGGTGTAATCGGGTTCAGCAGTGATCGAATTGCGGAATTGAAACTTAAACCGGGTTACCGGTTGAGTCTGGCGGAAGGTTCCGAAACGCCGGAAATCAGAGAAGTGAAAGTGTATAACGAGATCGCGTGGCGGGATAAACGTTTCAGTTTTGAAAACGAGACGCTGGAAGAGATTGCACGGGAACTGGAAAGATGGTATAACGTGAAGATTGTTTTCACCGATCCGGCTCTGAAAGAATTGGTCTTTTCGGGGACTCTCAGTCGTTACGGGAAGATTGAAACCATGTTACGACTTTTCGAGGAAGGGGTTGAAGTGAAGTTCACGATTGAAAGTGACACGATAAAAGTGATAAGGAAGTAAAAAAGTAGAGAATGCATTCTGTAGTCGGCAAACTTTAGATGACATTCTCCACTGATTCATTAATATTAACGAATTAATAAAACAAATGTATGAAAAAAAAAGACACCTGACAGGCATATTCAGTCTGTATTTTCACGAAAAATGTTGTTGGTGTTGCACTTGTTGTTTTTCGTTTCGTTGGCTCACGCGGCAACGGAGGATTCGACTCGTGTGGTAACCTTTAGCACTAAAGCTGAAAGCCTGAATAATGTTTTGATCAAATTCAAGGATCAGACCGGGGTTGAGATTCTTTTCAACCGGCAACTCTTGGGCGATCAGAAGTGTAAAGAATTGAATCTGGTGAACGTTCCTGTTGATGTGGCTCTCGGGAAGATTCTGGAAGGAACGGGATTCGAGTTCTCGAAAGTGGATGGCGTGTATGTTGTTAAAAAAAGTACGAAAAGTAGCGTTACTCGCGTGGAGCCGCGTATGATTTCCGGGACGGTGAAGGATGAGCGGGGAGAACCGTTGCCGGGGGTGACGGTTGTTGTAAAGGGGACTACGTTGGGATGTGCCACGGATGTGGACGGGAAGTATAAGCTGCCCGTGTCGTCGGACGGGGATATTGTTTTGGTTTTCTCGTTTGTCGGGATGCAGACGAAAGAAGTTACTTACCGGGGTGAGAAGGAATTGAACGTGACGATGGAACCCGACGTGATGGAGATGGAACAAGTGGTGGTTACGGGTATCTTTACCCGTAAAGCGGAGAGTTTCACGGGTGCTGCCACGACTTTCAAGCAAGCGGATTTAAAGCGCTTGGGGAATCAGAATATCTTGCAAAGTTTAAAGAACATGGACCCTTCGTTCATCGTGACGGAGAGCGTGGATTTCGGTTCCGACCCGAACCGTATGCCGGATATTCAGATTCGGGGGGCTTCCAGTTTACCGAACGTGAAAGGTGATTACAGTTCCAACCCGAATCAGCCTCTTTTCATTTTGGATGGTTTTGAAGCGACCACGGAGAAAGTGTTTGATCTCGACATGAATAGGGTGGCTTCGGTTACGCTTTTGAAAGACGCGGCAGCCAAAGCTATTTACGGTTCGCGTGCCGCTAACGGGGTGGTCGTAATCGAAACGATACAGCCGGAAAAGGGAATGTTGAAAGTGACTTATTCCGGGGACCTGAATATCACGGGACCGGATCTGACGAGTTATGATTTGTGTAACGCGAGGGAGAAATTGCAGGTAGAACTGGATGCCGGACGTTACACGGCTTATTATCCGGAAGATACTCAATTCCGGATGGAGCAATACAATCAGATACAAAAAGATATCGCCCGGGGTGTTAATACCTATTGGTTGGCAAAGCCGTTGCGGACAGGCGTGGGACACAAACATTCCTTGTATCTGGAAGGGGGAGATGATTATCTGCGTTACGGGGTTGACGTGTCTTACAACAAGGTCGCGGGAGTCATGAAAGGTTCCGATAGGGAGAACGTGGCAGGGGCGATCACGTTGTCGTATCGTTACAAAAGTTTGTTATTCCGGAACGTGTTGAGCGTTACTTTCAATAAAGCGAACGATTCGCCTTATGGTAGTTTTTCCGAGTACACGAAATTGAATCCTTACTGGAGCCCTCGTGACGAGAACGGGAATCTGAAGCGGGTGCTGGGACAATTCCAACCGAGAGATTGGCAAACGGCAACGGTGTATTACAATCCCTTGTATAATACTACCCTCGGGACGAAGAATTTCTCGAAGTACACGGAAGTGACCGATAATTTTTACGTCGAGTGGCAGATGTTCTCGGATTTGAAGTTTATCGGTCGTTTCGGTTACACGCAAAAACAGGATAGCCGGGAAGATTTTTACCCGGGTAATCACACGAAGTTTGCCGATTGGACGGGGGATGATTATTTTAAACGGGGGTCTTATTATATCAAAGACGGAACGAACAAGACATTGAAGATTGATGCGACATTTAATTATTCCAAGCAGTGGGACAAACATTTACTGTTTGCCAACCTGAACTGGAATATACAGCAGGATAGTTATGATTATCACGGTATGGAGGCATGGGGATTTTTGAACGATAAAGTAGATCATATCGCTTTTGCCAAGCAGTACGCGGAGAACGGTACCCCGACGGGAGATGATGCCACAACCCGGGAAATCGGTGTGGTGGGAGCCGTCAATTATTCCTATGATAACCGGTATCTGGCGGATCTTTCCTATCGTCTGAGCGGTTCTTCGGTGTACGGGGCTGACAATCGTTGGGGGAGTTTCTGGTCTGCCGGTATCGGCTGGAATATGCACTACGAGAGTTTTCTAAGCAATCAGGAATGGCTGAATCAACTGAAATTACGGGCTTCAATAGGATATACCGGAAGTCAGAATTTCAACCCTTATCAAGCGATGGCTACATACAAGTATTTCACGAGTGCCGAGTATGATAATATCGTGGGCGCGTATTTGATGGGTATGGCAAACGATAAGTTGAAATGGCAACAGACAAGGGACATCAATATCGGTTTCGATGCCCGTTTATTGGACGGGTTGACGTTACGTTTCGATTATTATATCAGTAACACGGATAATCTGCTGGTGGATTTTGATTTGTCGGGTTCTACGGGATTCAGTACGTTCAAGGAAAATCTGGGAGAGGTGCAGAACAGGGGATTTGATGCCACGTTGAGTTGGAAGTTATACAATAATATAGAGAAGGATTCCTATTTCACGGTTTTCGGTTCGGTTTCTTCCAACAAGAATAAGATCGTGAAAATCTCTGACGCCTTGACGAAATCGAACGAGGCACAGGATGATGACGACGTGAATCCCTCGAAACCGTATACCCGTTTTGAAGAGGGGCAATCCACGAGTGCTATCTGGGCGGTACGCTCGCTAGGGATTGATCCGGCAACTGGTAGCGAGATGTTTTTAGACCGTAACGGGAAGAAGACTTACGTGTGGAATATCAATGATCAAGTGGTGTGTGGCGAGTCCAATCCGAAGATGCAGGGTAATTTCGGGTTTAACGCCGAGTACATGGGAATTTCATTGAATTGCTCTTTCAGTTACAAGTTGGGGGGTGATTATTACAACCAGACTCTGGTAGACCGGGTGGAGAACGTGGATATACAGTATAACGTGGACAAGCGGGTATTCACGGGAACATGGAAAGAAGCCGGTGATGTCACTTTCTTCAAAAAGATTTCCGATACGCCGACGACAACCCGTCCGACTGACCGATTCGTGGAGCGTTTGAACGAATTGTCACTTGCCTCGTTGAACGTGTCGTATGATTTCCGGCATTTACATATATCGAAGTTCGTGGAACGTTTGAAAATGTCGTTCTATATGACGGATGTGTTTCGGGTATCTTCGGTAAAGGCCGAAAGAGGATTAGAGTATCCTTTCGCCAGAACTTATTCTTTGGGATTGCAGGCAACTTTTTAACGATAACAGAACAGGATTATGAGAAATAAAATAAATAATTACGGAAAATACCTGTGTTGCGGCTTGGTTTTGCTGATGTTCGCATCATGTAACGATTGGTTGGACGTAGAGCCGAAATCACAGGTGAAGGACAAGGACCTGTATTCTTCCGAGAGCGGGTTCAAGGAAGCGTTGGCGGGTGTCTACAGTATCATGACACAGGAATATCTTTACGGCAAAGAGTTGACTTTCGGGATGTTGGGCGTGTTGGCTCAGGAGTGGGATAATCTGCCGACAGACTATACTGACGATAAGGACTATAAATACGAGAATACGAAACCGGAGGTGCGGATTGATTCCGTGTGGAACGGTTTGTATAACGCGGTTGCCAATGCCAATAAACTGCTGGAAGAGATTGACGGCAAAAAGTCGGTATTTTCGGGTGTGAATTATGACGTGATTAAAGGGGAGGCTTTGGCTTTGCGTGCATTCCTGCATTTTGATTTGTTACGTTTGTTCGGGGCAAGCTACGCGGAGAATCCGGATAAGATGGCAATTCCTTACGTGACGGCTTACACGCCGGAAACCTTCCCGCAGAGAACGGTGAAGGAGGTTGTCGGCAAGGTGCTGGAGGATCTGGGAGCTTCATTGGAGTACTTGAAAAATGACCCGATATACACGGGAAAGACCGTCACGGAAACCGACGATAACGGGTATTTACTTCATCGACAGGTTCACTTGAACTATTATGCGGTGAAAGGATTGCAGGCACGGGTGTACCTGTACAAGAAAGATTACGCGAATGCTGCAAGTTGTGCCTCGGAGGTCATCGAGTCCGGTAAGTTCGAGTGGGTGAAACAGTCCAATTTGACGGACGAGAAAATGGCGGATCTTTCTTTTTCCACGGAACATTTGTTTGCTTTGAACGTGGTGACGCTGGGAAGTCGTGCCGAGAAGTATTTCTCCGGGAGTAATTCTGTTTTCGCGGTGAGCGAGTCAACATTATTGGGGTATTACGAGTCGGCTCAGGATTATCGTTATTTGTACCAGTTCAAAACCGGCACCGGGTTGAGTAATACGTTGCGCTACCTCAAAAAATACGATCAGTTGGAAGGGAATGGTACTACCGCTTGGCCGGCGTCTTACCGGAACAAGATGCCGTTGCTCCGTTTGTCGGAAATGTACTATATCCTTGCCGAGTGTCGTCATTATACATCCGGGGATGTGTTGGCAGCGTTGAATGAAGTACGGCATCACAGGGGCGTTGCAGACTTGGGAGAGGCTGATGTGACGGATTTTGATGCTGTTCTGTTGTCTGAATTCCGGAAGGAAATAATCGGGGAAGGACAATTATTTTTTCATTACAAGCGGTTGAATTTACCGATGATCAAAGGGACGGATGCGGACGTGATCGGTCAGGGGGTGTACAAACTGCCGATGCCGAAAGCAGAGTTACAGAATCCGGGTTGGGTAAGCAATAAATAAGAAGGTATTATGAAAAGACAAATGATATATTTGGGTGTTATCATCGCTTTGGTGTTGTGTGCCTGCGAGGAAGACGACAAACTGATGTTTGATGAGGAGTCGCGTGCATTGAATCTTTGGTTCGGAACCGAATCTTTGGAAGGAAGAGTGGATAGTACGGAATACAATTACGCGTTCCGCCCGCTGAATACGGAGTTGGACTCGGTAATGTTCTACGTGAAGTTGGCGGGAGTGCCGTTGAAAGAGGATTACACGTTTGAATTGGAAGCCACGGGAGGTGATGCCTCGACAGTGATTGTCGGGGAGCATTACGTGTTGCCGTCTTACGTGTTAAAGGCAGGGACTACCGGGGGAAGTTTCCCGATATATTTGAAGAATACGTCAGATTTTAAGAATAAGATATTCTCTCTTTCTTTCGGCTTGAAGGAAAATGAAAGATTTGAAACAGGAGCGAAGGAATATACTTCTCTAAAATTGAATATCAAGGATAAGGAGGAAAAACCTCAATATTGGGATGACGATCCGGAAACGTACCAGCCGTTAAAGAAGTTTTTTGGCACGTATAGTCATAAGAAGTATCAATTTATGATTAAGGTGACGGGAAAAATAATTCTTCGGGTGATCTATCAAGGTACACCTACCCCACCTTACGAGATATCTTATTTTGAAGCCCAGTATTTACAGGCGAAATGCAGGCTTGCCGTTGAGGAGTACAATAATAACCCGGAGAACCCGGATCGTCCGCTATCGGATGAATACGGACCGATAACTTTCTAAAGTGTAAGGCTATGAATTTTTTGAAATATATTATATCGCTGATTGTTGCCTGTACGGGATTATGGGCGTGTTACGACGACAAGGGTAATTACGATTACCGGGAATTGGACGAGATTGTTATTGATTCGACAGGCGGGTTGATTCAAGCGGACTATTCTATTGCCCGGATGGATGTTCTGGACATTCCTTTGAAGGTGTATTACAAGGGAAAACTGGTGAATGGTTCCGAGGCGCAATACCCGGAGTTGGAATTTAGTTGGGTAGTTTATCAACAGGGCATGGGAACCCCGATCGCGGATCGGGATACAGTCGCCGAACAGATTGAATTGAAGATTCCCGTGGAGTTGGAAGAGCGGAACTGGGAATTGGTGTTCACGGTACTGAACAAACAGACGAATACCCGGGAGTTTATGAAATTCGGGTTGAAAGTGAATGCGGCGTTGAGCGAGGGATGGATGGTGTTGTACGAACGGGATGGTAAAACGGATGTCGGTTTGATCGTGGATAAACTGATAGCCCCGAACGTGACTAGGGAACAAACATGGGTGGATATATATTCGACGTTCAATGATGTCCCTTTGGACGGTAAACCTGTTCGTTTGCTGTATTCCGTTTCCACGAATCCGCAGGCAGTAATAGCGGTGACCGATAAAGATATGGTTGGCGTGGCACCCTCTTCCTTCAGTAAATTATATTCATTCAATGATATGTTCTGGACGACTCCTTCTGTACAGGCTCCTGATTGTTATACCGCTTTTTACAATAAACGGGAATTAGTAATGAATGACGGGAAGATGCACACGGTTAATTTTTCCACGAGCGGGGCGGACCGGACGAATTTGTTTTTCGGGGTACCTTGCACCGGGGAGTATGGAAAACTGGCAAAATGGTGCGCAAATATGAGTTCCGGTTATAGCGGTGTCGTGTATGATCAGGAGAACCGGAAGTTTATGTGTATAAAATCGAATCGGACGGAGGTTGTCGCTTTGCCTATTCAGAGCGCGGGGATTGCGTTCGATTGTAATGATGTGGGATTGGAACTGGTCATGAGTGATTACGGTTGGAGTCATTATGAATACGTGATCATGAAAGACAGGCAAGAACATTACTATTTGCTGGCAGCCGATTTTTGTAGTATAATGACTCAAAATATGATAGGCGTCGGGAAGTATGATATGGCAAATTGTAAAGGACTGTCGGATGGGATTTCTTCTATGACCGCCGGATACAAGGGTGAAATACTCTATTATGCAGCCGGTAGTAAAGTGTACCTGTACGATTATAAGTCTACGAACAGTACCGGTGATGCCGTGTGGGAAGACCCGAACGGGGATGAGGTGACTTGTATCCGGTTGCAGAAATATTATCAGGGTTCGATGATGATGGCAAATACTCCGCCTAATGCTTGTGAAGTGTTGTATATTGCCACGTATAACGAACAGGAAGGAAAAGGAACGGTGTACCAGTTAAGAGTGAATCCTTCCAGCGGTGCGGTGGATTTGAGTACTCAAAAACCGTTTTATGGTTTCGGGAAAGTGAAAGACATGGGATGGAAAATAAAGTAAACTAATTTATAAATTAAAAGGATATGAAGTATTGTTATTTACTTACGATCGTAAGTATCATTGGGATGTTATTGGCTGATGTGAAAGACTCTCGGGCTCAAATGACAGTTGCCCAGCCCGTGCAAACGAAAGCAGAAGTAGAAACGGGTATACGTTTTTTTGAAGGTTCTTGGAATGAGGCATTAGCCGAATCGAAGAAAACCGGTAAGCCGATTTTTATGGATTGCTATACCGTGTGGTGTGTACCGTGCAAAAGGTTGGCACAAGAAGTATTTACCAAGCCGGAAGTTGGGGAATATTTTAATTCCCGTTTTATCAACGTGAAGATGGACATGGGAACCGCTCAGGGGAAAGAATTGAACAAACGATACAAGGTGACAGGGTACCCGACTTTACTTTTTTTGGATGAAGACGGCAATATGTCACATCGTATCGTGGGGGCTCCGGACGGGAAGATTCTGTTAAGGGAAGCAGTCCGGGCGATTGAAGGAAACGGATATACTTCAATGAATAAGATGTATGCGGAAGGAAATCGTCAGCCCGGTTTTATACAGGAGTACATGGAAGTGCTGGATGTTGCCGGGGAGGGAAAGAAATCGGCAGATATCTGTTTGGACTATTTTGACACGTTGGATAAAACCAAGTTAAAAGAACGGGAATATTGGGATTTGTTTATAAAATACGTGAAGGATGTCGATTCTGATGAGGCTAAATACGTGTACAAGAATCGGAAAGAGTTTATTAATTTGTACGGGGAGAAAGAGGTAGGAAAGAAATTATTCCAATTGTACAATGGTGGTGCTTACCGATACTGGAAGGTAGAAGACGGGATCGGAGTATTCGATGAAAAAGGATTCGAGAAGTATGTCCGAGATTTGATGAAAAAGGATATAGATAGGAAAGGACAGATTATCAGTGATGCCCGTATGAATTATGCCATGAAAGCGGGAGATTGGGAAGAGTACGTGCAGTTGGGAAATGAACGTTTGCAAGCGGGTGAAGATAATACTTTTGTCGTGTATAATTGGGGGTTACGAGTGAATGTCGGATGCAAGGATATGACCGTGCGTGAAGAGGTGGCAAAGTGGATGGAACAGTTTGCTATGGCTTGTGACCGGAAGCCGGATGCAAAGGAATCGGCGTCATTCAAAAATTCTTTTTTGATAATTGCCGATAAGCTAAGACACCCGGAGAAGAATGACAAGAATTACCGTCCCACGATCGTGATAACCGGAAAGATTGCGGCTTTGAGTGATAAAGGAAATATCATCAGAGTCCTCAAGAAGGAAGGGTTTTCCAAGCAAGCGATAGATTCTTGTGAGGCAAAATCGGATGGGACTTATGAATTGAAAATGAGGGTGGAACAACCCGGTGTGTATATTTTGGAGTGTCAGGGCGGACAGCGGGTTGAATTTTGGGCAGGTGATGAAGACGTGCACGTTGATTTCCCCGGTTTCGGTAATGCCAAAATTAAAGTTATTCGTCCGGTGTATATTCGTGTTGCCGGAGGAAAAAACAATGAAGTGTTGGATAAATTGAATTGGGAGGCTTTCCAGAATATACAGTTAGCGGGAGCTTTTGCCCGTCCGGTATATAGTCAGGCGGGAGTTGCAGATTCTGTAAAACAACAGTTGATGACACGGTTGGGAGAAGTAGTTAGTCATGATATGTCCGGACGTTTGCTGCATTGGGCAGAGGAATATGCAGACCGGGAAGCCGTGGTAACAGTCCTTGCCAAATTGCGAGGAGAAGAGTATACCGAAACAGTTCAGAAAGTCTTGACAATACTGGAGGCAAAATATCCGACTAGCGTGGCAGTGAAAGATTTTAAAGCGGCTCGTGCACAACAGGAGCTTATAAAGCAAGGTGGAATGGCACCTGAATTTTCTTGTCCGACTCCCGACGGGAAAAAGAATTTAGGCCCGCAAGATTTTAAAGGGAAATATCTCGTCATGGATTTTTGGGCTTCATGGTGTGGTCCTTGCCGGGGTGAGATTCCTCACTTGAAAGAGGCTTATGAGAAGTACGCGGACAAAGGAGTGGCTTTTTTCAGCGTGTCTATCGACAAGAGCGATGCCGCTTGGAAAAAAGCCTTGGCAGAGGAAAATATGCCTTGGGAACAAGTATGCGCTCCACAAGCCGGGAAAGACGTGATGAAACAGTATCAATTCTCGGGAATACCTTATATTTTGGTGTTGGATAAAGAGGGACGTATCGTGGGAACCAATTTGCGAGGAAAAGCCTTGATGGATAAATTGGAAGAATTGGTAAACGAAAATAAACCCAAAACATCCATGATGATGAGATAAAATTTTAGAGTTGGGGGATTTGCATAACGAGAGATATTATTGCTTCTCTTCTATCGCACGGCTTCATTGCAAATTCCCCGCTCTTGTTCTAGGCGTGTTTAGGTAGTTTTATGCTTTGCTACTTTCGTAATAAATAACACGAATAACCCGAGTCCGACCACGATTCCTACCGGGTAGCTGATGGCGGGAGCAATAAATAATCCGCCGACCTTGTAAGGGGCAATCATAAAATAGGTAGCGCACACGACACTCAGGAATGTTGCCGGAAGCGACATCATCCAATGCGGTTTGCCTTTCTTTGCCAGATAAGTGGCGGCTGTCCATAGGGTGATGGTTGCCAATACTTGATTACCTATTCCCACGTATTTCCAGATAGTGGAGAAATCCACGTTGCAGAGCAGGTAGGCGACCGCGAAAATTGGAATGGATACCATCAAGCGGTTCTTAATCGGTTTCTGGTTAAATTTCAAGGCGTCGGCGATAATCAATCGCATACTTCGGAATGCCGTGTCGCCGGAAGTGATGGGACAAACGACCACGCCGATGATGGCAATAATTGCTCCGAAGCGTCCCAGCCAAGAGTTACATATCTGGTTCACGATAATTGCCGGGGTTGCACCTCCTTGTGCTGCCGTATTCAGCCCTTCCGCTCCACCGAAGAATGCCATGGCTGCCGTGGCCCAGATCATGGCAACGATACCCTCGCAAATCATTGCCCCGTAGAAAATCGGACGCCCGTACTTCTCGTCTGTCATGCAGCGTGCCATCATGGGCGACTGCGTGGCATGGAAACCGGAAATGGCTCCACAGGAAATCACGATGAATAACATCGGGAAAAGAATATTGTGTTGCGGATCGGTATGCATATTGCGCATGGAATCGAAAGTCAGGTTCTCCAAAACAAGTTCTCCGCTAAATCCGCCGTAAAGCAAATAGGCTCCCACGCTGACAGCCATAAATATCAGGGCGGCACCCATGAACGGATAGATTTTACCGATTATCTTATTGATTGGTAATAAGGTCGCTATAATATAATAAGCAAATATGATGTATAACCAAGGCGTCATGCTCATCTTGGTCAGGCTGCCTAATAGTTCTGCCGGACCGTTCACGAAAGAAACCCCGACGGCTAGCAACAGAAAGCCCGTGAAGAACGTCATGAACTTGCGCACCCCGTTACCGAGGTATTTGCCCACGATGTCGGGCAGACTGGTCCCGTCGTGACGGGTAGATAGCATTCCGGAAAAATAGTCATGAGTGGCGCCCATGAATATACAACCGACAACGATCCACACGTAAGCCATGGGACCGTAGGCGGCACCGAGAATTGCCCCGAAGATGGGACCCAATCCGGCAATATTTAAAAACTGAATCACGAAAATACGCCAAGGCTTCAGTTCATGGTAATCCACTCCGTCTGCAAGACGTTTTACTGGGGTAGCGATAGTGGATGATGCCCCGAAAAATCGTTCAACAAATTTCCCGTAGGTGAAATAAGCGACGATTAGTAATCCGATTGAAATAATAAATGTTAGCATTTGCTTGAAATTTTTGCACGAACACAAAGTTATAAAAATGAGTTTGAAAAGTAAGTCTTTAAAGACGGAAAAAATGCACGCACGGGTAAAAAAGAAATGGCGACCAGTCTGGCATTGAAGGTAGTTGAGGTGCGCTAGATCTGATCGCCTGGCCTGGGACACGATATTGATATAATCCGTTCTACGGATTATTTCTGGATGTGGAATTGGATGTGGCCATTGGTGATGTGATGCTTATTTATCATTTATGTAAATCTCCTTACGTTTTGTGACCTAATTGTTATATGACAAATGTATAGAGTGATTTTCTAATTACAGTAGGAATCAATGAGGATTTTCACCTCTGTCAGTTCTAAATATAAAGGAAAATCAGGCGTGTGTTTTTATTTTTGAAAATAAAGCCTTGGTCTAATGTTGGAATCCTCATTTTTTGAAATGGACGTCATTTGGAATGATATTTACCGGAAATCGGGATTATTTTCGATAATTTGATTTTATAGGAAAAAATGGAAATGATATTATAAAATCTTGTTTGGTTTATTTTGAAAATATCGTATCTTGGTCGAGTCATCCGAAGGAGGCGTATGTTATCGGCAAAAGAATATTTAAAAATACGGAAAGGAAAAATGAAACAAGAAGTTTTGCATGATAACTTATTGAATGCCATACGAACGAAAGTGCCTCACGAGGAAAATTTGGCGAGTGTTCTGGGAAATATATTATGTATTGGGAAGGAGGCGATATATCGTCGGTTACGGGGGGACGTTCCTTTCACGTTATTGGAAACGGCGCTGATCTCGAAAGAAATGAATATTTCGGTGGATAGTCTTTTGGAATCCGTGTCCCCGAAAAGCAGGCCTTTCCAGTTGAAGTTGACAGAGTTTTTTAACCCGTTGGAAACGGATTTCCTGATGATGGAGAATTACGTGGATGTATTCCGGACTCTTGACGAGAAAACCTATTCCGAGAGTGCATCTTCCACGAACATACTGCCGCAACCCCTTTATCAGGATTACAAATTTCTTTCAAGGTTCTACCTGTTCAAGTGGAAAGCCCAAAGGGACGGGTTGGATTCCGTGAAGACATTACATGAAATCGTACCGGAGGAACGGTTAGTTCGTATACAGAAGGATTTGGTCGTGGAGGCTCGTCGGGTAAAAGACACGAGTTATATATTCGATAACATGATATTCCTTTACCTGATCAATGATATCAAATATTTTGCCAGCGTGAACCTGATATCCAATGCCGACGTGCAGGAATTGAAAGAAGAATTGTTCCATTTTTTGAATTGTTTGGAACGCTTGGCGGCAAAAGGGAGATTCGATAACGGGAACAGGATACATTTTTATATATCCAATATTAATTTCGACACGACGTACTCCTATGTTCACACGCAGAAATATAACCTTAGTCTGATAAAGGCATTCACGTTGAACGGGATAGCGTCTTTGGACGATAAGACCTTCGAGAGCGTGAAAAGCTGGATTCTTTCCTTGAAAAGATTCTCGACATTGATATCCGAGAGCGGCGATTTACAGCGGATACATTTCTTTAAAAGTCAAAGAGAATTGGTGGCCACGTTGTGATTCGTTGAGAAATAATATATAACTTTGAATGTCCCGTTGTCGTAAATCAGGCAAACGGGTTAGTGTTTTATCAACTAACTTGAACAATATGAAAACATTATTCACGATTCTTTTATTGATTGCAGGTATGACAAGTATAGCGCAGAAATTCGAATCCGATTCGTTCGTGACGAAAGACGGGAAGTCTTTGAAGATTACTTTTATAAAACATGGTAGTCTGATGTTTGAGTTTGACGGGAAGATCATCTATGTAGATCCGGTTTCCGACTATGCGGATTACAGCACTTTGCCCAAGGCGGACGTGATATTGATTACCCATGAACATGCTGACCATTTGGACCCGAAAGCCATAGCGGACGTGGAGAAGAAAGATACCAGAATCGTGATTAACGCTTCTGCCCGAGAGAAGTTGGGTAAAGGAGATGTCATGAAAAATGGAGATCAGATACAAGTGACTCCTTGGTTGAAAGTGGAGGCTGTACCTGCTTATAACACGACACCCGGAAGAGAAATGTATCACCCGAAAGACCGGGATAACGGTTATGTCCTAACCTTAGGCGGCACGAGAATTTATGTTGCGGGAGATACGGAAGATATTCCCGAATTGAAGAGATTGAAAGATATAGAAATTGCCTTTTTACCGGTAAATCAGCCTTACACGATGACCGTCGCGCAGGCGGACAAAGCTGCCCGAATGGTAAACCCGAAAGTGCTCTATCCTTACCACTACGGCAATACTTACGTGGAAGAATTACAAAAAAACTTGAAGGACACTAAGATTGATGTTCGCATCCGGCAATTACAATAAGGTTAATAAGAGGCTGTGTCAAAAGCCATTTTGAAGTGAACCCTAAAAGTTAGACAAAAAACTTTTAGGGTTCACTTCAACTTCACTTTTAGCACAGCCTCTTTTTAATTATAAATCGCTTCGAATAGAAATTTGAACGAGGGACTTGTAACCATGTGTTTATCGGCATTTCCGGCGTAAACTTCCCCGTTTGCCAAGTTCAGTTTCTTTACCGGTGCTCCTTCCGTGAAATCCAGACCTTTCAAGTCAAGCCAGAATACATTCGGGGTTATTGTAGATTCAAAGAAGTAAACCTTATTCTTTTGGTCTGAAACAGTTCTCCAACGCGTGGAGGAAATATTCGGTTGATCGGGAGTTGAAATCCCGAGAGGAACCGATACATTTCGGATAACACTGAATACTCCAGCCACGGCTTCCTGTTGTTTGTCTGTTTGCGGGATAGCATTGATGTAAAAGGAAGCCCTGACAAAACGGTCGGCTGCACGGTTCGTGCCCGGTAGCATCACCAGACCGCCGATTTGCTTCCAGTAATTGTTCAACGTGATTTGCTGTTCGTAGGAAGGAGAGTTTGTCATTACTTGGTATTCTTTCCCCTCGTGTATGACCAGTTTGCCTTTGATGTATTCAAAAATGGCACTGTTACCCGAGGCATCCGAGATAGCAAGATGTAATGTTGATTTGGCTCCGTTCGGCATATCCGGTGCGTCGATGCGGAAAGTTTCCTTGCGCAATTCGTTTACCGCCTCGTCTACCGTGGCGAAATTGTCCAACACGTATTGTGTCCATATACTGATTCCCATTACTGGACGAGTGTCATTCGGACGGTAGTAATCGGATTCAGCCAGATACAGGAGGTTGGCAACCAATCCTTTCTCGTTCATCCCGTCGGAAGTACCGATATCATATCCGGCGGTGATGACACTACCGTATTTTGATTTCCAATGCATCGTGTTCCCTTTGTCGGCTCCCGCTCTCTCAATCCCTCTGGGAAACACGTAAATATTTGACTTTAAATCTTCTTTCCAGTCCATAGTCCTGCCTGTTACGACCATGCCGTTTTGTCCGATATATACCACTCGGGTACATGCATCGGTATACGATACCAGCGTTCCTGCCAGTAATAATGTTGCGATAAATAATGTTTTCCTCTTCATACTTTAATGTTTTATGTGTTAAACGGAAATTACGTTTGACAAGTTTCTTAAAATTATATGAAAATCAAATATTATTCGCTGATAGAGTGAATCTTTATTTGGTAGAAATTCGATATATTTGTCATGTTAGAATCTAAACATCAAATATTATGAAGAATAAAATTTGTCAGAGTTGCGGTATGCCCATGATGGCAGAGGAGCAATTCGGTACTAATGATGACGGTAGTATGAATACCGAGTATTGTACATATTGTTATCAAGACGGGGCTTTCACGGGCAATTATACCATGAATGAGATGATAGACCATAATCTTGAATTTTTAGATGAATTCAATAAAGATGTGGAGCGTCCGTTCACGAGAGAAGAGGCCAGAGCCGAGATGAGAAAATTTTTCCCCACGTTGAAACGATGGAAAAACTGAATGGTGCTTTAATTGACGGTTCAATGATTCTGGAAAATCATTGAACCGCCAGTCAAGGAATCAAAAGGATTTTTATTTCTGAAACAATCTGATAGCCTCGGTCTTGTCTTTTTCCAATTGTTCCCGAAGCTCCTTTATATCTTCGAATTTTCGTTCTCCCCGAAGGCGGGTAATCAGTTTTATCGTGATAGTCCGGTTGTAGATATTTTGGTTGAAATCGAAAATATGAACCTCACAGGAAACGATGCCTTCTTTACTCACCGTCGGGCGTATCCCGATATTTAACATCCCATGGAAAACCTGTTCCCCGATGAAAACTTCTACGGCATAAACGCCTATCGCGGGAAGTAATTTTCTTTCTTCCGGGATTTGCACGTTTGCCGTGGGAAAGCCGATTTCCCGACCTAATTTGCGTCCGTCCACGACTTTCCCGGTAATGGAGTAGGGGTAACCGAGAAAACGGTTTACCGTGTTGATATCGCCAACTGCCAAAGCGTTTCGTATTTTCGTGGAACTGACATTCACGTCATTCTCCTCGAATACAACTTCCCGTTCCAGAAAGAAACCGTATTTCAAGGATAATTCCTGCAGGCTTTCGAAATTCCCCGCCCGATTCTTCCCGAACCGGTGGTCGTATCCCACGACAAGACCTTTGATATGAATCTTGTCCACCAGAATATTTTTCACGAAATCTTGATAAGGTTGTTGGGAAAATTCGAGTGTGAATTTCAAGATAATCAAATGGTCTACCCCGTATTGCTCCAGTATGGCAATTTTCTCCTCGAGAGTTGTCAGTATACCCGGTTTCTTTTCCAGAGGATACAACACTTCCCGTGGGTGAGGTTCAAAACTGATAATAACGGACTCTCCGCCGATACGGTCAGCTTTCTCTTTCAAGTGTTGAATCACGCGGGCGTGTCCTAAATGCACTCCGTCAAAACTACCGATAGTGACAACCGGGTTCTTGATATTAATACCTTCGACTCCGTGGTGAACTTTCATTTCAAATGGGTTGAACAATTTGACGCGAAAGTAATATAAATAACCGAATAATGGAGTCTATAAAGTCTATAAAGTCTATAAAGTCTATAAAGTCCGTAAGGTTCATAAAGTCCATAAAGACATCTTTGACCTTACGGACTTTACGGACCTTATGACTTTTGACTAGAATCTGTATTGTATCATCGTGTTGATACGACTTGCGTTACCGTAGTCTTTGTTGAAGTCGTTACGGCGTCCGAAGACGTATTCGATACCACATGAACCGTATTCGCTGAAATCCCAGAATAGATTGGCGGCGGCGTATTGAGCGTATTTGTATGAGGTGGTCGGCATGCCGAACCGTTCCTCTACACGGGCGTAACTGTACATGATGTTGGAAGAAAGCTCTTCATTCCATTTGTGAGAGAAACCTCCATAGGCTCCCCATGCGCAGGATGCTTTCAATTTTCCCTCGGCGGTGGCACTGGGTACGAGGTCAAGACCTATACCGGATATATCCTGTATATAATTGGAAATACCTTTACCGCAAACACCTTGGAAACAGAAAGACGTGCTTTCCGAGAACTGCCAGATTCCACTTAAAGAGGCTCCCCAGCCCGTTACGATTTGGTCTTTGTCCTTGATTTCATCCTTGTAATACATGTTTCTTAATACCGCTCCGGCTTGCAAGTGACTGCCGTTTTTGAAACTGTATCTCACGTTAAGCGGGATGTCGGGAATCCTTTGATGAATATAATCCGTGAATTCTCCTTCCGTGTAAGACGGTTCCACGTATTCAAGGGCTAAAGAGGCTTGCCAATGCTCGTTGAAATCCCGCGTGTACCGGATTTGCGGTTGACGTAAGGCAACTTCACTGGTCGGGCCTTCCTCGTCGATTGTGGCAGGACCCGCGGAAATGTCACAGAAAGTACTCCATGTCTTACCAATAGTGAAGCCTCTGAATTTAATGAAAGCCTGTCTTAGGATAGGAGCGTTTTGTGAGCCTTCGAACTCCATTTCCATGTAAGTAACCAGTCTGCCGACTTCTGTATCGCCTACCAGTTTGAAGAATAACCGGGACTGTCCCACGTCGATACCGTAACGTCCGCCGGATTGATGACCTTTCAGGGCGATAGAGTTCGTTTCGAAGTAATTGTCATTGGGAACTCCGTTAAAATCGTAAATTCCCTGCACCTGTACAAACCCTCCCACGCCGAATACGAAGTTTTTATCCTTGTTGAAAAACACAAATCTCGGGGAAGCGGGATCGTTAAAGGATAGCGGAAAAGCTTCTTTCATCATTTTGTAAAAGTTATCCGCATCATTTTTTGCCGACACGGAAGTCACGTTGACTTGCGCTCGTGCTCCCGTGTAGATTCCACAAGAGATAGCAATCAACAATAGCAATGTCAATTTTTTCATAGTGCTACAAATTAGTTGGTTAATTTAGTAACACTATATACGGGGGAGGATAGTAAAAGTTCAGGTAATTCAGTGATTTGACCTTACGACCTTATGGACTTTAAGACTTTATGGACTAGAGGGCGTGTCAAAACACGCCCTCATCGAATTATATTTTGACCTCTTTCAGGATTTCCCGTAAGTCGGTCTTCTTCTTCAAAATGTCATATAATTGGTCGATAGCCACGCGTTCCTGTTCCATCGTGTCACGATAACGTATGGTCACGGCATTGTCTTCCAGTGTTTGATGGTCAACCGTGATACAGAACGGGGTTCCGATAGCATCTTGCCGACGGTAACGCTTACCGATAGAATCCTTTTCATCGTATTGGCATCTGAAATCAAGACGTAATAATTTCATGATTTCTTCCGCTTTCTCTGGTAGCCCGTCTTTTTTCACTAATGGCATAACGGCAAGTTTGATCGGAGCCAAAGCGGGCGGCAATTTCAACACGACACGCGCATCCTTTGAGCCGTCTTCTTTCACGATCTCCTCCTCCTTGTACGCGGCGGAAAGGATTTGCAGGAACATACGGTCTACCCCGATAGATGTTTCTACCACGTACGGCACGTATGACTCGTTCAATTCCGGATCAAAATATTGTAATTTTTTGCCGGAGAATTCTTGATGTCGTTTCAGGTCAAAGTCCGTGCGGGAATGGATACCTTCTACTTCCTTGAACCCGAACGGGAATTTATATTCGATGTCTGTGGCGGCATTTGCGTAGTGAGCCAATTTCTCGTGATCGTGGAAACGATAGTTTTCAGCCCCGAAACCGAGAGCCTGATGCCAGCTCATGCGGGTTTCTTTCCATTTCTTGAACCACTCCAATTCCGAACCGGGGCGTACAAAAAATTGCATCTCCATTTGCTCGAACTCGCGCATACGGAAAATAAATTGGCGAGCCACGATTTCGTTGCGGAACGCTTTACCGATTTGAGCGATACCGAAAGGAACCTTCATCCGTCCTGTCTTCTGAACATTCAGAAAGTTCACGAAAATACCTTGTGCGGTTTCCGGGCGCAGGTAAATCTTGCTGGCACCTTCTGCCGTGGAACCCATCTCCGTGGAGAACATCAGGTTGAACTGGCGTACTTCCGTCCAATTGCAGGTACCGGATATAGGGCATACAATCTTATTGTCGATGATAATCTGACGCACTTCCGTCAGGTCGTTATCGTTCAACGCCTTTGCCATTCTTGCCGTGAGTTCCTCTTTTTTTCGGATATTCTCCAGCACTTGGGGATTTGTTTGGCGATATAACGTTTCGTCGAATTTCTCCCCGAATCTTTTCTTGGCCTTTGCCACGTCTTTCTCGATCTTATCCTCGTATTTGGCGATATGGTCTTCGATCAACACGTCGGCACGATATCTCTTCTTGGAATCTTTATTGTCAATCAACGGATCGTTAAATGCATCCACGTGTCCGGAAGCCTTCCAGATGCTCGGGTGCATAAAAATAGCGGAATCCAGTCCCACGACATTCTCGTGCAGGAGTACCATCGAGTCCCACCAGTATTTCTTGATATTATTCTTCAATTCCACCCCGTACTGACCGTAATCGTACACGGCAGCCAACCCGTCATATATCTCTGATGACTGGAACACGTACCCGTATTCTTTACAGTGTGCTACCAGCTTCTTAAAAACATCCTCTTGTGCCATTTTAATTTTAGATTTATGATTTTAAATTTTAGATTCAGTTTGCGTTTGTAATCGTAAATCTGTAATCTGAAATCGTAAATTAATTGTCTACTCCAATTTCTTTTATCGCTTCGGTCACGTTGATAGCGTAATCTCCGATTTTTTCACATTCGAAGAATATGTCACTGTAAACGATACCTGTCGCGTAATTATATTTCTTCTCCTCGATAGCCGTCAAATGTTCCTGTTGCAGGATAGTACGGTAATCATTGATCGTTTGCTCCACCTCGTAAGCTTTTTTTGCTTTTACTTCCTTGTATTCAAGGGCAAGGTTGGCGCACATGACAACGAGAGCTTCGTCCACGATAGCCATCATGTGGCGTAACTTCTCGTCAAGAAAGTCGGGAAATTCTATATTCTGTTCATTCCGGCGACCGATAGCCTTTGCCACATTCAATGAGGAATCCGCGATACTTTCAATTTCCGATACGATTCTAAACATGGCACGCAACCGTTGTGTATTTTCCGTGGAGAGTTTCGACTCGGAAACCTTGGTCAAGTAATCGGCGATTTCTACTTCCACCACGTCGCTCTCGTCTTCCAGTTTATCGATGCGGTTGAATTTCTTCTCGAACTCTTTTGTCGGCGTGTGCATGATTTCTACCACTTGGCGATACATGTCCAACGTATTCTTTGCATAATGTGAAATCTCTTGTTTCGCTTGGAATAGAGAAGCATCCGGGGTAGAAAGCAACCCGATTTTGATGTGTTTCAGCGTGAACGCATCGTCTGCCGATTCTTTTGATTTAATCATCCGGGTAACCAACTGGGCAATCACTTTCGTGAACCAAATCAGTAAGAACACGTTAGCGACATTAAAACAAGTATGGAATAATGATAAGGCAACCGGCACGGAACCGACCTCCGTGAACGGGTTACCGATACCCAGAATTATACTGAGTTTTGCCACCCAGCCGAGGAATATCGGGAAGATGGCCAGTACCCATAATACCCCGAACACGTTAAACAGGAAATGTGCGAACGCGGCTCTTTTCGCTGTCGTGTTGGCAACCATGGCGGCAAGATTTGCCGTGATAGTGGTTCCTATGTTTTCACCCAACACCATGGAAGCGGCAATATCGAACCCGATCCATCCGTTGGCACACATGACCAGCGTCAATGCCATCGTGGCGGAAGAGGATTGTATCAATATCGTTAAGGCTGTTCCTATCAGCATAAACAGGATGTAGGAACCGTATCCCATGTCCGTGTAATTATGCAGAAAGTTTAGAATTTCAGGATTCTCGTGTATATTCGGCATGTTCTCCTGCAAGAAGTTCAACCCGATAAACAAAAGACCGAAACCGATGATTAACTCTCCCCAGCTCTTTCGTATCCGCTTTGCCGAGAACAGAAGCGGTAAACTCAGACCGATCAGGGGAAGCGACAGGCTTACCATGCTGACTTTGAAGCCGAGGATGGAAATCAACCATGCCGTGAACGTGGTTCCCACGTTGGCTCCCATGATAACCCCGATGGAACCTACAAGGTCAAGTAACCCGGCGTTCACGAAACTGACGACCATTACCGTGGTCGCTGACGAACTTTGAATGATTGTGGTAATTAGAAGACCGGTGATAACACCTTTCACGCGATTGGATGTCATTGCGGCGAGGATGGTTCTCATTTTATTACCCGCTACCTTTTGCAAGGCCTCACTCATCATCTTCATTCCAAAGAGGAACACACCCAATGATCCGATCAATTGCAAGAAATCGAGAATCGTGTAATTCATAAACAGTTATTTGTAATAAATAGAATTTGCGACGTAAAGGTATAACAATCTAAATAAAAAAAGCCCCCATGCGGGAGCTTTTTTTATTTTAATTGTCGGTATTACATCATACCCGGCATCCCTCCACCCATCGGCGGCATTGCGGGAGCGGGATTTTCCTGTTTTTCCTCGACTAATACACATTCGGTCGTCAGGAACATTCCGGCGATAGAAGCGGCGTTTTCCAAAGCTACGCGAGCCACTTTCTTCGGGTCGATAACCCCGGTTGTCAACAAGTTCTCGTAAACACCCGTGCGAGCGTTATAACCGAAGTCTTTTTCACCCTCTTTCACTTTATTAACTACCACGGCGCCTTCTACTCCGGCGTTAGCGGCAATCTGGCGAAGCGGTTCCTCGATAGCGCGTTTCACGATCTCGATACCGGTAGTTTCGTCTTCGTTTTCGCCTTTCAAGTTTTCAAGAGCGGCAGTAGCGCGGATATATGCAACACCACCTCCGGGGATGATACCTTCCTCGATAGCGGCACGCGTTGCGCTCAAAGCATCGTCGATGCGGTCTTTCTTCTCTTTCATTTCGATTTCAGAAGCGGCACCCACGTAAAGAACGGCAACTCCTCCGGCTAATTTAGCCAATCTCTCTTGCAGTTTTTCTTTATCGTAATCAGAAGTAGAATGTTCGATCAATTTCTTGATTTGGTTTACACGTTCCGCGATAGCTTCCTTGGAACCGCAACCGTTCACGATAGTGGTATTCTCTTTGTCGATGGTTACCTTGTCGGCACATCCCAGCATATCCAAAGTGGCAGTTTCCAACTTCAAACCTTTCTCCTCGGAGATAACAACACCGCCTGTCAAGATGGCAATGTCTTCCAGCATCTCTTTTCTGCGGTCACCGAATCCCGGGGCTTTCACTGCCGCGATCTTCAAAGAACCTCTCAAACGGTTTACAACCAAAGTAGCCAGCGCTTCGCTTTCCACGTCTTCTGCGATGATAATCAATGCACGTCCGGCTTGAGCAACAGGCTCCAGAACGGGCAACAATTCTTTCATCGTGGAAACTTTCTTATCGTAAAGCAAGATGTACGGTTTCTCGAATTCTGCGTTCATCTTTTCCGTGTCGGTCACGAAATACGGGGAGATATATCCGCGGTCGAATTGCATACCTTCAACCACTTTCACTTCTGTTTCAGTTCCTTTGGCTTCTTCTACCGTGATAACACCTTCTTTCGTTACTTTTTCCATTGCCTCGGCAATCAAAGCACCGATATTGTCATCCCCGTTAGCAGAGATACGTGCCACTTGACGAATCTTATCGTAGTTTTCTCCTACTTCTTCTTTTTGGCTTTCCAAATTCTTCACCACTTCAGCAACGGCTTTGTCGATACCTCTCTTCAAATCCATCGGGTTAGCTCCGGCGGTAACGTTCTTCAATCCCACGTTGATGATGGATTGAGCCAAAATAGTAGCGGTAGTAGTACCGTCACCGGCATCGTCACCTGTTTTGGAAGCCACTTCTTTCACCATTTGAGCGCCGATGTTGGCGTACGGGTCAGATAATTCGATTTCTTTTGCCACGGAAACACCGTCTTTCGTGATATGCGGCGCACCGAATTTTTTCTCGATAACCACGTTACGTCCTTTGGGACCGAGTGTCACTTTTACAGCGTTTGCCAACTCGTCAACACCCTTCTTCAATAAATCGCGGGCTTCAACATTAAATTTTATCTCTTTTGCCATAACCTTTTTAATTTTAGATTTTAGATTTTAAATTTTAAATTGAAAATCGATAGCGTGTAATTCATTTTCAATTTTCAATTCTCAATTCTCCATTTTCAATTGTTATAGAACCACTAGAATATCGGATTGATTCATGATCAAGTACTTCTTGTCGTCAATCGTGGCTTCCGTGCCTGAATATTTACCGAATAAAACGGTGTCGCCTACCTTGATTTCCATCGGTTCGTCATGTTTTCCGTTTCCGGTTGCAACTACGACGCCTTTCTGTGGTTTTTCTTTTGCGGAATCAGGGATGATGATTCCTGAAGCAGTTTTAGTTTCAGCCTCTACCGGCTCTACAATAATTTTGTTAAGAACTGTCTTAAGTGCCATAATTCTTAATTTAAAAGTTTATTATTAATTGAAATTATCTCTATTTTTAAAATCAAATACGTCATTGACGGTACACATTCCGTGCCAAACAAAAAAAATGTCAGTATGACTGACATACTGACATTTTTTTGTTTATAATATAAAATATAGAATCTTCTAGTTATTCTTGGGTATCTCCGCTGTTGTCATCCACTGGAGTCGTGCTAACCGGTGCGCCGAAATCAGGAACACTTTGAGTCGGTGCCGATTGGTTCAATTGTTCTTGAATCGCCGATTGTTTCCCACCTTGTTGACCTCTCGGGATCACCATGGCAGCCACGATACATAAAACGAGCATAGCGCCGGCTAGTGTCCACGTTGCTTTTTCAAGGAAATCGGTTGTTTTTCTTACACCCATGATTTGATTTGAAGAAGCAAAGGTTGAAGATAAACCACCGCCTTTTGAGTTTTGCACCAATACGATCAATATTAATAAAGCGCAAACAATAAAGATCAAAATAGAAACAACTAAGTACATATTAATTCGTATTATTATTTAAGTTCTCTTTTATTTTTTCAATCTGACTCGCAAAGTAAACACTTTTTTCCGGATATTTCAAACTTAATTTCGAATAAGTTGCGATAGCCTTGTCATATAATTGCTGACGGATGTATATTTTAGCCAATGTTTCCGAGAAAAATTCTGTTGTCGAATCCGTGTCAGTTGCCGTGATCTCGGGGGAAGACGCGCTTTCGCTCGTGAATTTGGCGATAGAGGGTTCCGTTTCAATAAATTTCTCGATCAACGTGTCCCGTCGATCCTCTTTTTGCTTCTTTTTGGTCAACCACTCGTTCGCAAGTTCGTCAAGTGATAACATTTTTTCTTCTGGAAATTCATTTTCCAGCTGGTAATACGGCATCGGTAAACGAGTTTTTTTCTCTTCTTCCCGATCTTCGAGAAGTTCAATGGCGACGGGTTCCTGCTGGTAAACTTGCTCGTGCGAAGTACTCTCAAGGGATAACAGGTTATTCAGGTAACGGTAGAATTGTTTGTGATCCGGGATGAAAATGGTGTTTTGACGTAATTTCTCCGGGTATGCCGGATGTCCCGTGTCATGTAACATTTTCAAGTACACGACACGTGCCGTGGAGAAATAAGGGTATTGCTCTATCAGTGATTCAACCTCCCCGATAAGCTCTCCTTCGTTACGTCCGGAACGTATAATATCTATTAATTCTTCCGTGTTCAAATTCTACCAGTTTACAAGTGCTTTATTAAACACGTCTTCGATAATCTTGTCCGTGATATTCTTTATTAATTCCGGTTCCGCCGCGTCGTAATTCGCGTCTATCCCGTAATCCTCGTAATGCGAGAAACTACTGTCGAAATCGGATTTGCCTGTTTCGTCTTTCGTGTTCGTGTATTTCACCCGGATGGTGATCGTGAGGCGGTTCTGTGCTGCCACTTCATCCCGTTGGATATCCACCGGGCGTTGTGTGAAGCCCGTGATTTGTCCCTCGAACCGGATATCCCCGTTGTTGTCTGTCACTTCCGTCAGACTGGTGCGGTCCCTCAAGTATTTTTTCAATGCCTCCGTGAAATCAGAACCCAAGTTCGGTGCAAAAGGTGTTTTATTCGAAAAATAATCCACCGAGAAAGTCTTCTCCCCGTTGGTCAGAGATACTCCCGAGAAAGCGTATTTCACGCTTGACAACTTGCACCCGCTGAACGTCACGGCTAATAATAATATAGGTAAAATTCTTTTAATCATCTGATTCTTAATAATGAACTATGAGTAAATCTATCGTTTCGACAAAGATAATAAAATTAGAAACCACCTCTTGTTAATTTTAGATTTTAAATTTTATAGAATCTTGTTAAGTTCTTCTTCAACTTCTTCAATTGTTGGTAATTTACTTTTCAAGTTTTCAGGAAGTAGCTCCTTAACATTAAACTCACTAACTCCAATTGGTGAAGATATATTTTGCAAAGCATATTCAACTTCAATCCTATCCTTATCCCGACAAAGTAACATTCCAATAGTCGGGTTATCATATTCTCCTTTTAGCGAGTTATTGATTAGGTTTTGATAGAAGTTTAGCTGTCCCAAATGTTCCGGCTTGAAGCTTCCATTCTTAAGTTCTATAACGACATAAGCTTTTAAAGGAATATGATAGAACAGAAGGTCACAGAAGTATTCCTTGTTATTTAGATTCAAACAATATTGCTCTCCTACAAATGCAAATCCTTTACCTAATTCGAGAAGAAATTGGGTAATGTGAGTAACAAGCTGTTTTTCAATATCTCTTTCTCGTGCTTTTTGTGATACGGACACAAAATCAAACCAATATGGGTCTTTAACAACTTCTTGAGCCATATCTGCCGTTAGGGCTGGTAACGTCTGTGAAAAATTTGTCTGTCCTTGCCCGTAATGTTTGTAGAATTGTTGCTTGAATTGATTCTCCAAAACACTTCTGCTCCAATTATTAGACAGGATTTGGTGTGCGTAGAACAACGCTTCTTCTATGTTTTGGGCTTTGCTAATTATTACCTTTTGATGTCCCCAAGGTATGTTGAAGATAATGTCATAATTATTAGCTGCTTGTAATTGTCCCTCAGCTTGGGGGACAATTGGATTATTGGGCAAAATATGTATTTGTTCTGCATAGAACTCGTAGAAATTCTTACTATAATATAGATTCTGACGAGAAAAGCCTTGCATATCAGGAAACTCATTGCGTAAGTCTGCTGAAAGTTTGTTTATAACTTTGTCCCCCCAGTTCTGTTCTTTCAGTTTTAGAGAAATCATTTGTCCTAACTGCCAATAAAAGTGTATTAACTCTGTATTGGCTGTTTTTATCATTCGTATCTTCGTGGAACGAATTTGCTGTTTGATGGCTTTTAACCACTCTATATATTCGCTGTCTATCGCGTTAATAGAATCATCTTTCATGGGGGCATCTTCTCATTTTCAATTATCAATATTATATTCCTTCAATTTCCTGTACAGCGTTCTTTCCGATATCCCCAGATCTTGCGCTGCTAGTTTCCGTTTGCCGTGGTTTTTCTCCAAAGCTTTGATAATCATTTCTTTCTCTTTCTCTTCAAGGGATAACGATTCTTCAATAACGGCTTCCGTGTCCTCTATATGTCTTTCCTTCTCTGCCGAGAAAGATTTTGGCGGTTGTGGGGCAAGAAACTCTGATTGAGGAGTCTCGTAAAGATTGCGTAACACGATCGAGGTCGGGGGTTCCGGCTCCGGCGCGATATGCTCTTTTTGCATAATGTCGTACACCAGATGTTTCAGATCATTCATATCCTTTTTCATGTCAAAAAGAATCTTGTACAAGATTTCCCGTTCATTGGCAAAACTATGGTCGCTTTCCGGGATGGATGTCAAAGCCGGAAGACTGTTGTTGTGTGCCGGAAGATACCCTTTTAACGTCAGGGCATCCACCGATCTCTCCTGTTCGAGGATAGAGATTTGTTCCGTGATATTTTTCAGTTCCCGCACGTTACCCGGCCAACGATAGTTTTCAAGTACTTGCACGGCATCTTCTGTCAGTCTTACCGGGGGCATCCGGTATTTCTCCGCGAAGTCAGCGGCAAATTTCCTGAAAAGCAAAGAAATATCTTCTTTTCTATCCCTTAAGGGAGGGATGGGAATAGGAATCGTGTTGATCCGGTAATACAAGTCTTCCCTGAATTTCCCGTTTTTCACCGCCGTCGGGAGATCCACGTTTGTGGCAGCTATCACTCGTACGTTTGTTTTTTGTACTTTGGACGAACCCACGCGGATAAATTCTCCGGTTTCCAGTACGCGCAGTAATTTCGCTTGCGTGGAAAGGGGTAATTCTCCTACCTCATCCAGAAAAATAGTTCCCCCGTTACTTACCTCGAAATATCCTTTCCGGTCGGCTAAAGCTCCGGTAAACGAACCTTTCTCGTGGCCGAATAACTCGGAATCAATCGTCCCTTCCGGGATTCCGCCACAATTGACGGCAATATATTGTTCATGCTTGCGGGTGCTGTAACTGTGAATAATTCGCGGGAATATTTCTTTTCCTACCCCACTTTCCCCGGAAATCAGTACCGTGAAGTCCGTGGGTGCTACTTGTACAGCTTTCTCTATCGCCCGGTTTAATTTCGCGTCATTACCGATAATTTCAAAACGTTGTTTGATATTCCTGATATCCTCCATATCCCATTTAAATAATTAAAGATTCGTGATTTACGCCGCCGAACGGTAAAGCGTGAATCCCCTATCCATGAATTGTTCATCTGCAAAATTAGCAGATTAAACTGACAAAATAGCATAGAAATGGGAATAAATTTGAAAACGGGATTTCTGTTATGCAAATTATTTCCATATATTTGTAGCTATAATCGAACGTTTCATTATAGTTCTCTTATTTCTGGTACTGGATTTAGGTTGAATTGTAAGGAGCTGATTATTAATTCATATTTCAGTCGTGAAAATGCGTAATGATTAATTTTATTAATATCAACAAACGTTGGTTTTATGATAGAGGAACCACCTATAGATATCGGTCGTTTAATTGGGGGTGATGAGAATGTTTTTCAAGCTCTGTTTGTTGATTATTACCCGTCATTAATCTCATTTGCAATGAAATATGTTGAGCGGGAAGAGGCAGCTCAAGATATTGTGCAGGACGTTTTCGTGAAGGTTTGGGAAACTCGCGAGAAATTGCGCGGTGTTGAAAATCTCTCTGCCTATCTCTATCAGATGGTACGTTTTAAATGCTTTAATCATTTGCGGGCGGAAAAGATTCGTCATGACGCGACCCGTTCATTTACGGAAGAAATGGATGTTGTCGAGATGAACGAGTATATAAAAGAGGAAACTTTCCGTATCGTGATGAGTATCGTCGAGGAACTTCCTCCCGGTAGTCGGAATGTCTTTTCCCGTGCGATACAAGGTTATTCCGCCAAAGAAATCGCGGAAGAACTGGGAATCACGATAGAAACGGTGAAGAAGCAGAAACAAAATGCCCGTCGGGTATTAAAAGAACGATTGGGTAATCTTTTCACGTTTTTCTGGTTATAAGGTATTTTTCGATATCTCGGGTAATGTCATCTTGTATTTTACAATGGGATGTCAAGGTATTGTTCTACCAGTGATCTATATGAATCGAGTATGAATCCTGTATCAATTCCGGTTCACTTCCGCTTGAAATATTATTAGTAAGCTTTTGATAAGCTGTTAAAACGCTATTATAATATAGGGTTTTAATAGCGTTTTAATAGGGAACTAATAGCGTTTTACACGGAAGTGAACCGGAATTGATACGGGATTATCCCTGTTTTCGTGCAGGTTATAGGTATGATACGGGTAGGTCATGGGCGTGATTTTTTTTTGAAGGCGGCATACCTCCTTTTTCTTTTTGAAGTGTCATACAAGTGTAAACGAGTTTAAATATGAAGAACGATAGAATACACGAGGAAATTCCCGGTTTGTTGGCAAAAGCCATTGCGGGAACGTTGAGCGAAGACGAGAGGGAGGCTTTGCAGGCATGGAGAGGGGCGGATGAGGCGAACGAGCGTCTTTACGGGGAAGTGGTGAATGCCGGGTATATAGAGCGTAAATGCTGGGAAACGGCACGGGTGGATGTCGTGAAGGGGTACATGGGAGTTCTGCGGAAGAGGAAACGTAATGTTCAGGTACGACGAATCCGAAGGATATCTACCGTGGCAGCCGGGATATTGATACCGCTATTAGTTATTGTCTTTTGGTTGGGTAACGAAGAGAAGAAAGATGTCGTTCCGGAACAAGTGGCAGAAGTTATCCGACACGGGGAGGTGAAAGCGGAGTTAGTTCTGGCTGACGGGACAACCAAAATGTTGAGTACGAACGTTACGGATTCTTTGCTTTTACAGCAAGGTGCGAATATTGTCATTCAAGGACGGGGTGTCAGTTACGTGGGTGATTCTTCTGATGTAGAAGTACGGTATAATACGTTGCGGGTTCCCCGCAGTGGGGAGTATTCAATCACGTTGTGTGACGGTACGGCGGTGTACTTGAATTCCGAATCGGAATTACGTTATCCCGTGAAATTCGCGGGAGGAGAACGGCGGGTTTACCTGTCCGGAGAGGCCTATTTCGAGGTGACGACTGACGAGGAACACCCGTTTGTCGTGGATTTGAAAACTTCTGCCGTGAAAGTCTTGGGTACCGGGTTTGACGTTCGGGCGTACAAAGATGAGGGGGAGATATTGACGACCTTGGTACATGGTTCCGTGGCATTCTCTGTCGGGAAAGAATCTGTCGTGTTGAGGCCGGGAGAACAGGCTGTACTGGATAAATCGGGCGAGTTGGAAACGCGGGAGGTGGATACTTATTTGTACACGGCGTGGAAAGACGGTGTTTTCGCTTTTAAACAACAGCGCCTTGAGGAGATTATGAATATTGTTTCCCGTTGGTATAACGTGAACATTTTTTGGGAGAATGCTTCTCAAAAAGAAGTTACTTTTACCGGAAAAATGCGTCGTTATGACGACTTTTCTAAAGTCGTGGAGATGTTGGAAATGACGGGGAACACGGAATTCGAGATTAAGGGGAATAATATTTTTATCCGGGAAAAATAAAAAAATGATATTTGACATACCTCCTTTTTCTTTTTGAAGTGTCATGGAGGTGTAGAACGATTGGAAAAAAGAGTTTACAGAGAGAAATAAAAAAGACGGGATATTGGCCGTATCCCGCCTTTTGAAACCGGACGAACCGGAAATTGTTTCATTAAACGTTTACAAATGTATGAAAAAAAATGAAATGCATGACCTTTCCTGGCGTGAAAGGTTGCTAAAAACATGCTTGATTATGAAATTTGTAGTCTTACTTCTGTTTGTATCGACGCTGCATTTGTCAGCGAGTGTTTATAGCCAAGAGGCTAGAGTGACGATTCATTTACAGGATGCATCCTTCGAGGATGTGGTGAAAGTGTTGGAAAATTCAACGAATTTTACTTTCCTGTATAGAGATCATCAAGTGGCACAAATCAAAAACTTGAATTTGCAGTACACGGAAGCTGATATCAAGGTGGTTCTGGACGCTTGTTTGAAAGGTTCCGGGTTGACGTATCGTTTGGTGGACAACACGATCGTGATTCAACCGGTGTACACGGCGGTTACGGATTCAATTGCCAAGATTACCGTGAAGGGAATCGTGAAAGACGAGAAAGGGGAAATTTTACCGGGGGTGACAATCCGCGTGAAAGGAACAACTATTGGTTTCGTGACGAATGCCAAGGGTGAGTTCGATTTTGATTTGCCGAAGCGGGATAGTTTGGAATTGATCTTCTCTTTCGTGGGATTTAAACGGCACAATGTGTTTGTGAAGGACGGGATGAAGCCGTTGACGGTGGTGATGAAAGAAGACTTGCAGGCTGTGGATGAAGTGGTGGTGACAGGTATTTTTAATAAGCCGAGAGAGAGTTTCACGGGAGCGGTGACGAGCGTGTCGAAGGCGGAACTACAGGCGAATTACTCGAGGAATCTGCTGCAGACATTGTCGAATTTGGACCCGAGTTTTAGGATATTGCAAAATAATGATGCTGGTTCGAACCCGAATGCCTTGCCGGAAATCCAATTACGCGGGGCTTCGACTTTGGTGGATATTCGTAAGGTGCAGAACAGCTCGAGGGCTGAATTGAATATGCCTTTATTTATTCTGGATGGTTTCGAGGTTTCTTTGCAACGGGTTATGGATTTGAATGATGATGATGTTGAATCTATCACCGTGCTGAAGGACGCGAGTGCGACATCTCTTTACGGTTCACGAGGAGCTAATGGCGTGATTGTTATTACTTCTGCCAAGCCTGTTCCCGGAAAGGTGACGGTGAAGTACAGGGGGATGTTGCGCCTGGAGTTAGTGGATTTGAGTACTTATGATCGTTTGAACGCGCGTGAAAAATTCGATTTGGAAGAAAAATTAGGTGTTTGGGATCTTTATAAAGATTTTGACGTGTATAAAAATCTAAAAGAGTCCGTGGAAAAGGGAAATGATTATGACTGGTTGGATATTCCGACGCGTAACGGGGTCGGGCAGAATCACGTGTTGAATATCATGGGGGGCGATGAAGTATGGAAATTCGCGGCAAGCTTGTCATATGACGAGAAAATAGGCGTGATGAAAGGTTCGGACCGTAATAATTTTAACGGGTCTTTGCATGTGACTTATAATTCCGGACGGTTTGTCGTGGATGAGATGTTGTCCGTTGGGGTGAATACGAATTCCGATTCGCCTTACGGGAATTTCTCAGATTACGTGAATATGAACCCATACTGGAATCCGTATGACGAGGATGGGGCACCGGTATATGAATATCAACATCCGTTGAAAAAGAGTAGTGATAATAGTGGAGTGTACAGTCCTATTTATGACGCTGTTGTCGGTTGTTGGAATAAATCGGAATACACGAATATCCGGAATACAATTTCTTTACGTTATAATGTAATGGATAATTTTTATATCGTGGGTTCTCTGGGATTAACGCGTCAGTTTAATCAAAGAAATTACTATAAGCCATCTTCACACAGGTCTTTTGCCACGGAGAGTCTTGACCAGAAAGGGACAAATTACCGCACGGATTCTAAGACGAATAAATGGCAAGGACGCCTTGGGGTGGATTACACGAATACTTTTGCCGACAAGCATATGGTAACGTTGAATATTTCCGGGGAGATAGAGGAAGACAAGGAAGATCTCGTGAGATGGACCGCGTCGGGTTTTATTAATGATGCCATTGACCATCCTTCAATGGCGTTGGCGTACCCGAGTGTCGGAAAACCTGACGGGCAAGAAACGACGAGTCGTCGAATCGGATTGCTATTTTCCGGTAATTACTATTATGACATGCGTTATTTCGTGGATATAAGTTGTCGCGTGGACGGGTCTTCTTCTTTTGGGAAAGAGAGCCGTTACGCTCCGTTCTTTTCAATAGGAGGTGGCTGGACGGTAAGTAATGAAGGTTTTATGGCAGGATGCACTAACGTTATAAATAATTTCAAGATTCGGGGTTCCTATGGTGTATCCGGTAATATGGGATTTTCTCCCGAGGAGGCTTTGACAACGTATCATCTTTCCACGACGGAAACTTATCTTTCCGGGATGGGGGCTTATTTGAAGACGTTTGGCAATCCCGCGTTGAAATGGCAGAATACTTATCAATGGAATATTGGAGTGGATTTGAGTCTTTGGAGTAATGTGTTGCAGTTCCAATTTAATTACTATAACAAGAAGACCGATAACACGGTATCGGAGATGTTGTTGCCGATCTCTCACGGTGTGGAAATGTGTAAGGCTAATATTGGAGTGATTCGTAATGAAGGTTATGAATTGAATATTACTGCTAATTTAATCCGGGATCTGGTTCGTGAATTCACGTGGAATGTGTCAGGACGTTTTTCCCGGAATATTAATACGGTGGTAAAATTATCCGATACATACAAGGAGGCGCAGTTGCAATATGATAATCAACAGATGTCGGGCGCAGAAATCTTCTACAAGTACCAGGAGGGGCGTTCAATGGATGCTATCTACGGGTTGCGTACGATTGGTGTGGATCCGTTGACGGGAAAACGTTTGTTTTTGACTCATGACGGGCAAGCCACTTTACGGCAACGGATGGTGGACATGGTGTATCTAGGAGAACGGGAACCCAAGGTGAACGGGACGATTTCGACTTCTTTGTTGTACAAGGGATTTACTTTGAATGTCGGGTTCGCGGTTCGTTTGGGGGGAAAACAGTTTAATCAAACTTTGTTATCCAAAACGGAAAACGCGGTGTTCCAGTTTAACCTGGACCGCCGTATTTTGAAAGATTCTTGGGAAAAGCCGGGAGATCAGGCGTTGTTTACACAAATGAGTATAGATCCCAATAAGGATTACACGAATGTTTGTGATATGTTTGTGCAGAAGGATAATGTGTTACAATGTAGCAATATTAATGTTTCTTACCAGTTTCCGAAGGAGTTTATAAAGAAGTATTTGGGTATGGAATCTTTGAATATCGGGGCGAACTTGTCTGATATATTCTATATTTCAACGATAAAAAGAGAGAGAGGGATCAATTACCCGTTTTCTCGAAACCCGAATTTCTCCATTTCTTGTTCATTCTAATTTTAATGACTGATAAAATGAAAAAGAGTATCTATATATTATGCGTTGCGCTAGGAGTGGTTGCCAGTGCATGCACGGATTGGTTGACGGTTCAACCGAAGACGACGATTGTTGCTGAAAATTTGTACACGACGAATGACGGGGTGGAACAAGCATTGAACGGGATGTATATTTTGATGCGGACCAGTATTTATCAGCCGGATGGTATTATGGGAGGATCCGGTTTCTCTGAAGCTTTAGCCGCTACATGGACGAATACGGCGAACGAACTTGGTAAGCATATATATAATCTGAATAATAGGCAAACCGAGAATTTATTTAATTACGCGTTTATGAATATGTATTCTATTGTCGCTAACGCGACTCCTTTGATTGACGGGGTGGAGGAAAACAAAGGTGTTTTGGACGAGGACGTGTATAATATCGTGAAAGGAGAGGCTCTTGCCATACGTGCATGTATCCATTTGGATTTGATTCGGTTGTGGGGGCCGATACCGACGAAGGTGGATGTGTCTAAGAAGTATTTGCCTTACGTGACGGAGTATTCGACGGCGAAATATACTTATCAGACGTATGAAGAGTATATGCAGAAGTTGTTTGCGGATTTGGATGAAGCGGAGGAGTTGTTAAAGAAATCCGATCCTATTTTGACTTATAACGCGGATAATGCAGCCAACGGGACTTCGAAGTGGTTGTATCGACAGAGTCGTTTTAATTATTACGGAGTTTTGGGATTACAAGCTCGAGCCCATTTATGGTACGGTGACAAGGAAGAAGCCGTACGCTACGCCAAGCTGGTGAAGGAGGCTGTTAACGCAGACGGAACTCCCAAGTTTAAACTGGGGGATCAAACTCTTATAGATAGTTTCGGTGATGGAGAAACCGATTTGACATTTTACCCGGAACATTTATGCGGGATGGACGTGGAGTTATATGATTTTAACAAAGGGGCGTTTGGGAGTTCTACTAAAGTAAGTATGATTGGTATGACTTATGCTTTTATGGAATTGTATGACAATAACACGAACGATTTGCGTTATTCTAAACTATATTATTCTTATTCAAGACCGTTTCAGGCAGTTTATTGTATAAAATACCAGGGGTTATTCCCGAGTTCAAAGGCTAAAGCGACGAATATGCCGATTGTGCGTTTGTCTGAAATGTATTTGACGATCATGGAGTGTGGTACGTTGAGCGAGGCAAATGCTGCTTATGAAGAGTTTTGTGTGGCGCGGAATATCACGTACTCTCCTTACACGGAAGGCGATCGAC
Organism: uncultured Butyricimonas sp.; assembly: GCF_959596855.1. Lineage (NCBI taxonomy): Bacteria > Pseudomonadati > Bacteroidota > Bacteroidia > Bacteroidales > Odoribacteraceae > Butyricimonas > uncultured Butyricimonas sp. The sequence goes on along the minus strand of NZ_CAUFYA010000009.1, from coordinate 63,026 downwards.
AGGAGAGGGTGCTATGGGAGTATATCCGGGAATTGATGGCGGAAGGTCAGAATTTTTTCATGTATAAACGCCACGAGGTGAAAAGAATGTTTAATCAACCGGAAGATAGTGAGGATTGTGGCGAGATGCAGTATGTTTTGCCATTACCCCCGAAAGAATTCTAATATTGAATAATTAAAGATAGGAGATTATGAAAACATTGTTTATGATATTGTTGATATGTATGGCTTTTATTGTTTCTTGCTCGGAAGAAATCGTGGAACCTTACACGAGCTCTGATAATTATATTTTTTTCTTGCGAACTGATAAGGTAACAGCTGTAGATTCATTTTATGATTACAAGACGACAGTCTATCTTCCCTCGGGTAGTAAAACGAGAGATACTTTGTATTTTAAAGTTGGTGTAGGAGGAAATTACGTGCACGATGCCCGGAAGATTAAATTGGAACAATATACGTTCAATGATATGAGTTATGTGGCAGAGGAAGCTGTTCCCGGGGTTGATTATGTGGCTTTTGACGATCCTGTTATGGAGGAATATTACACGATCCCGTCAGATTCTCTAGAGATGATGATACCTGTAATTATTACATCGTCGTCGATGTATCCTAGAAAAGTATTGAACTTTAGATTGGTGGGAAATGATGATTTTAAGGTTTTTCATAAAGGTACACAAGAATTGGGAATTAATAGCGGACGGATAAAAATCGGTTATTGATAATTGCATGATTAGAAGCTGTTCAGAAAGTCTTTCATTCGAGATGATAAACGGGACATTGGGAACAGCTTCTTCGTGAAGAATTAGAAGGAGTCTATGGTGAAGAAATGCTATGGAAGAAGGGCGGAAGGTCATGATATTGATCTGGTTCGTGTAAAAATGATATTTTTTAAAATGTAAGAAATGAAGAAAATCATATTGTTATTCACTTGTATGTTTGTGATTGTGTCTGCGTTTGCACAGACGAATTTCCGGAATTTGACGTTGGAGAAGGCATTGGAGAAAGCGAAGACGGAAGATAAATATGTTTTTATAGATTGCTATACTTCGTGGTGCGGACCGTGCAAGATGATGGCGGAGAAGATTTTGCCGTTAGAGGAGGTCGGGGCTTATATGAACGAACATTTCGTGTGCGTGAAGTTTGATATGGAGAAAGGGGAAGGACGGGATATTGCGAAGAAGTTCAGGGTGACGTCTTACCCGACGTTTTTGATGTTGAAAACGGACGGAAGTTTGTTGCACCGGGTTATCGGCGGTACCGGAACCGGAGAGGAGTTCTTGAAGAAGGTACGGGAGGGATTGGATGAAAATTCTATCGGAAAATTGGAAGTCCGGTACATGAACGGTAATCGCGATATGGATTTCTTGATGAAGTATATCGAGGCTCTGGTGCAGGCTCGTGACGTGGAGAAAGCGAAAGGGATTGCTCAGGAAGTATTGGTTTCTTTGGACGATGACGAGAAGTGTTCGGCTCCTTATTGGTTTATTTACGAGAACAGGGAGTTGTCGCCCGTGGGTTCGGGAAATATGGTGTATTTGTTGAAGCACGTGGAGAAATTTCGGCAAGGTGTGGGTGTTGAGAAGGTGGATGCTGCCGTGGCGGGATTGTTTGAAATGCAACTGGAAGATATTCTCCGCGGGCGGAATCGCAACGCGACTCTTGCCGATGTGGAGGATGCCGAAAAGTTGTTGGAATCTTACCATTTGACGGGACAGGAACACTTGAACGGGTATATTGCATTGATAAAAGCCGTGATGGCGGAAGATACGGATGAAACTTTACGGTTGTGTAAGGAGATGTTCCCCAAGATGTCGGATGAGAAAATTTCTTATTTGTATTTTAACCCGATCACGTCGCTTGGCGAGAAGTGGGATAAAAAGCAGAAAAAGGAATTGGAGGCTTTAACCAGACAATTGGCTGAGCAGGTGCAAATGTCTCAATTAAAACATTCACTGACGAATTTTGCCAACGTGGGGATTTCTCTGTTGGATCAGATGAAAAAGAGATAAAGACGGGGGAAGGGAATCCTTTCGTTTATTTATAAATAAAAAAGGATGGTCATACTAGACCGTCCTTTTTGTTTTTTTATTACCTTTGTCAAATTCGAGATATGAATTAAATGGTGTGAGCATGAAGTTGGATACTTCAATAGAGATACAAGGATTAGTGTCTGGTGACCGGAAAGTGTACCAGCAGGTCTTTGATGTTTTCTATGATAGTTTGTGCTTGTTTGTCCATCGTTTCGTGGAAGATGTTGCCGTTTGCGAGGATTGCGTGCAAGAGGCTTTTATCTCGTTGTGGAATAACCGGGAAAGTATAATGTCGACGGTTCATTTAAAATCTTTTCTTTATCAAGTATGCCGTAATAATGCTTTAAATTATTTGAAGCATGAGCGGATTAAAAATGAATATGCCGCCACTATGGTAAATGAACTGGATTCGCTAGTTTGTTTTATCAATTACGTGATTGAGGAGGAGACGGAACGTATTCTGGCTCAGACGGAACAGGATTTACCACCTAGATGTAGGGAGATTTTTGTGCTGGCTATGCAAGGGAAGGATAACGAGGAGATAGCACGATTGTTGGGCGTGTCGGAAAACACGGTGAAGACACAAAAAAAGATTGCTTATAAACGCTTGAAACAGAATATTGCGGATATAGGTATGCTGGTCGTTTTATTGAATCAATAAAAAAATCATTCTTTTTTTATTTTTCTTTTCACCCCGAATGGGATGTGAATTGTAATAGGTGTGTAAAATTGAAGAAATGAAAGATTTGAACGAATATATAGAAGATATTCCCCGGTTAATTGCGAGCGACCTGCAAGGGGAGATTACTCCCGAGGAGAAGGTGCGATTGGAGGGATGGATTCGGGAAAACGAGAAAAATAGGGAAGTGTATGAACGATTGCGTGCGGGAAGAGAGCGTTCACGCCGGAGAGAGGTGGTTCGGGAATTAAATAAACGTGCCGCTTGGGAGCGGGTGAATAAGGCCACGGGCGGAAGGCGATTGTTCCCGATGGTAAAAGTGATGAAGTATGCCGCGGGGATCGTGTTACCGCTGTTGTGCGTGGGAGTGGCTTTCCATTTTCTAGGGAAGAAGGAGAAAACGATTGTCGCGAAGGTGGAGAACGTGGTGGAAATAAAGCCGGGAGAGATGAAAGCGGAATTGGAATTAGCCGGGGGAGAAAGATTGTTGCTGGGAGGAAATTTACAGGATTCGTTGACGAACGAGAATGGCGTGGATATTTTGAAGGATGGGCAAGGAATTTCTTATCAGGGAGAGAGCGTGGGGAAGGAAGAATTAGCGTATAATACCTTGAAAGTCCCGAGAGGCGGAGAGTTCAAGGTTAAGTTGCAGGATGGTACGGTGGTTTACGTGAATTCTGCTTCCCGATTGCGTTACCCGGTGAAATTCACGGGGGAGGAACGGCGGGTGTATCTGTCGGGAGAGGCTTATTTCGAGGTGGAGAAAAACGAGGGAATGCCTTTCGTGGTGGAGATGGAAGAAGGTGAAATAAAGGTGCTGGGTACACAGTTTAACGCTCGTTCGTACAAGGAGGAAAAACAGCAATTGACGACATTAGTGTCGGGTAAGGTGTTATTGACCTCGAAGCAAGGAAAGAGCGTGGAGCTTACACCGGGAGATCAAGGTGTGATAGGTGAAAAAGGTATTAGCAAGGGAAAAGTGGACGTGTATCCTTACACGGCTTGGAAGGACGGAAATTTCGTGTTCCGTAAACAACGTCTGGAAGATATTATGAATATCGTGGAGAGGTGGTATGACGTGAAAGTGGTGTTCGTGGACGATTGGTGCCGGGAGGTTAGTTTCTCTGGAAATGTGCGACGTTATGACGGGTTTAATAAGTTAGTGGAGATGTTGGAAGTAACCGGAAGTGTGAAATTTAATATCAAGGACAATGTGATATATATAACCAAAAAATGAATTGAAAAAGATGAAAGACGGAATATTGGCACTATCCCGTCTTTCGTTACCGGACGAACCGGTATTTGTTTTACTCTAATGTACAAATGTATGAAAAAAATTAGGATTTTAGACCTTCTTTCGAAAAGAAGGTGGTTAAAAACATGGTTAGTTATGAAGTTTGTGATACTGTTTTTGTTAGTATCGGCTATGCAAGTGACTGCCGGAGTGTATAGTCAGGAGGCGAAGGTGACCCTGCAAGTGGAGAATGCTTCGTTCGAGTCTGTTATTCGGTTGTTGGAAAAAAGTACGGATTACACGTTCCTGTACGAAGACCGGCACGTGGAGAGTGTGCAACACCTGAATCTGCATTATGAAGATGTGGATATCAAGGTGGTGTTGGATGCTTGCTTGAAAGGAACGAATTTGGCGTACAAGTTGATGAATCACACGATTATTATTCAGCCTTGTGTGCAGAGAGATACTTTAGAGCAATCTCAATCCAAGCAAAAGGACAATAAGATACGTGTGACCGGTGTTGTAAAGGATGAAGAGGGTGAACTGATGCCGGGTGTTACTGTCGTGATAAAGGGGACTACGGTAGGTACTTCAACTGATGTTAAAGGAGAATACCAGATTATGGTGCCTTCTGATGGCGTGCTTCTTTTCTCTTTTATTGGTATGACCACGGTAGAAGAGTCGTTAAAGGGCAGGAAAGAGGTGGATGTAGTCATGAAAGTTGCCAGTTATAAAGTGAAAGAAGTGGTGGTAATGGGGCTTTTTAATCGTCCGGGAGATTCTTTCACGGGAGCGGTGAAATCTTTTAAAGGTGAGGACCTTTTAAAAGTAAATCCTACCAACGTTTTGCAGGCTCTTTCTATTTTAGACCCGGCTGTTGTTCAGATAGAGAATCTTGCCCAAGGCTCGAATCCGAACTTTATCCCCAAGCTTGAGATTCGAGGTTCCACGAGTATAGCGGGAATGGAAAGTGTTGGATCCCTTGATGCCCAAGCGAAGTACACGGGTGATCCCAATATGCCGTTGTTTATTCTCGATGGTTTCGAGGTTTCTTCTGAAAAGATATTTGACCTCGACCCCCAGCGTGTTGCCCAAATTTCAATCCACAAGGATGCTTCGGCTACGGCTATCTACGGATCAAGGGCTGCTAATGGGGTAGTTATTATCACGACGAAGTTGCCCAAGGGGGGTACCATTAATGTCACGTATAACTTGGATTTAGGAGGGAATTTTCCTGATTTGCGTTCCTATAATTTGTTGAATGCGAGAGAAAAAGTTGAAATGGAGATTATTGGCGGAGCTTATGGAATTGACAAACGTCCGGCATTTCTCGAGAAAGAATCAGACGAGCTTAATGAAAAGTATAAAATGGTTGCCAAAGGTTATAATACTTATTGGCTAAACAAGCCGTTGAGGAATGCTATAAGCCAAAAGCATTCGATGACGTTGGATGGTGGAGAAGGTAATCTCCGTTTTTCTATAGACGGTTCATGGAATAGGGAAGTCGGTGTTATGAAAGGGTCTGATCGAACAGTTAAGTCATTGGGTATCATGTTGCAATATAACATAAAAGACCGTGTCACGTTGCGGAATATGATGTCTTACGAGGATATGGTTTCTAATGATTCTCCTTATAGAAGTTTTGATAAATATGCGCGTCTGAATCCTTACTATCCGCTTTATGATGAAGCGGGGAATTATACTTCCACCTTGGGAGTGGATAATAATCCTCTTAAAGATGCGCAATTGCATCAGATTCACCGTAGCCGTTATAATTACTGGACAAATAATTTTTCGTCAGATTTGTGGTTAACCAAAGATTTTAATTTGCGGGCGGAAGCTTCTATTTTTTGGCAGGACTCTCGGAATGATGATTTTTTGCCCGGAGCTCACTCTCAATATTTGGAGAAAGAACAGAATGCTAAGGGAGAATACTCCTTGACAAACGGACGAACTTATGGTTTTGATGCCCGGGTAAGCGGACAATATAATCTTCAACTGGATAAACATTTACTCTTTGCTAACGGTATTTTTAGTTTCAGAAGTGATAACACGGATGAAGCTTCATCTTATATGCAAGGGTTTTCGGAGGAAAAACTTGATTTTATAGGATTTGGACAGCAATATAGTACTGATTTCGGGAAAGTTGAAGCGACGGAAGAAAATTCACGTTTGATGAGTATTGTTGGTAGTATTAATTATTCTTACGATAATCGCTTTTTGACGGATATAAATGTTAATGCCGATGCCTCCAGTAAGTTTGGAGAGGATTCCCGTTGGGCGCCGTTCTGGTCGGTCGGAATTGGTTGGAATATGCATAACGAAAAGTTTTTACAGAAATTGGGATTCGTGGATGTATTGAAACTTAGGGCTTCGTATGGGTACACGGGATCTCAGAATTTTTATTCTTATCAGGCAGTTGTTACTTATGAATATCAGCCTGACCCTTATGCACAAGGTGTTGGTACTCAGCTTATGGCAATGGGTAATCCGGATCTTAAGTGGCAAAAAGTGTTAAAAAGAAACGTTGGGGCAAATCTTAGTTTTTTTGATGGGATAGCGGATATTAGTTTCGATTATTATAATGAATTGTCGAAAAGTTTGCTTACGGATATATTACTCCCCCCTTCTCTCGGATTTGATTCATACAAGGCAAATATCGGTGAGATCAAGAATGAAGGGTGGGAATTGGGTGTGCGAATATCCCCTATAAAGAAACAAAATGCCTGGTTAAATATTATCATTAATGCGTCACGTAATAGAAATATTATCAAAAAGCTTTCTTCATCGGTATCTGCGTGGAATGAGGAGGTGGATTCTTATCTATCTACAAAAATAAAAGTCCGCTATGAAGAAGGACAGTCGACTAAAACTATTTGGGGGTTAAAGTCTCTGGGAATTAATCCGGCTTCCGGGGCAGAGATTTTCAGAATGCCCGATGGCGGGATAACGGATCAATGGAAGGCGGAATACCAAGTACCCATAGGTGTTGACGAACCGGACTTGCAAGGATCCATAGGTATTAATGTAGGTTGGAAAAATTTTCAATTAACAACCTATTTTTCTTACAGGATTGGTGGTCAGCATTACAACCAGACTTTAGTTGATAAAGTCGAGGGGGCTTATTTGCTCTGGAATGTCGATAAACGAAAATATGACAAAACGTGGGCAGAGGTAGGGGATGTCACTTTTTTTAAAGCGGCTAGTCTCCAAAATGCCACGTTCGCTACTTCCCGATTCGTGTTTGATTATAGTTATTTGAGATGTTCGTCATTTAATATTTCGTATGATTTTGAAAAACGTTGGTTGGCTCATGTCGGTTTAAAAGCTGCTCGCCTTAGTTTTTCGACTAACGATTTGTTTTTCCTTTCCACGGTAAAAGAAGAACGCGGAACTTCTTACCCGTACGCCAAAGCGGGACGTGTATCTCTCCGTATTATGTTCTAAATAAAATATTAAGACTATGAAAAAAATAGCAATTATCAGCATCGTATTCTTCATGTTCTCTTCTTGTGCAGATTGGGTAGATGTGGAACCGAGGTCTGAAGTCCGCGATAAGAAATTGTTCGAGGATGAAACCGGTTTTCGTAATGCCCTGCTGGGTGTTTATAATCTGTTGGGAGATGAAAATTTATACGGTGATAAATTCACCCTCAGTTTTCTGGATGTATTGGCACAATATTTCGATATCACGGAAGCGCAGCACTCGTTTTTTTATGTTTCCAAGTATGATTTTAGCAATACGACTGCTAGGGGATACATAGAAGGCGCTTGGAAAGCGGCTTATACGGCCATTGCCAATATAAATAATTTATTAGCAAATATTGATGACGTTGATGCCGATTTTTTCCGGGATAAACGTACTTACAATTTGATAAAAGGAGAAGCTTTAGCTTTGCGTGCACACGTGCATTTTGATATTCTCCGGTTGGTAGCCCCACCTTGCAAAAATTCTGCCGATGCTAAAGCTATTCCTTACGTGGATAAATTTCAGCGTACTCCTTTTAAACAGTTGACGGTGGCTGGCGTGTTGAAACATTGTTTGGAAGATTTAAATGCCGCTCTTTCTTTACTTCATGAATCGGACCCGATTAGTCCTGTTTTTGAAGTTTATTCTGATGGAGAATGGGGACGTGGCTTGCCGGAGGATGCAACGTTGGATAACGGCTTTTTCTATTATCGCGATGCACGTATGAATTATTTGGCGACGCTTACTTTGAAAGGACGCGTATGTCTTTACATGGAAGATTATGAAGCGGCGGCTAAAGCCACCGAAGAAGTCTTGACCTCAGAACGGGTGGATCTGGGTTCGGCAGCAATCTTTACTCTTTATAAAAGTAATATGACACGTATTGCGAATACTTATTTCTCGGGTGGTATGACAGGGAATACTTATTTAGTTCAAACGCAGGAAAAAGTGCAGGTTGATTATGAGATAAGTACTTATGGATCTACGGATTTAAGGATGCTCAATTATTTTAAAAATTCTACTTCTGCGGGTGCGTCTTATCGCACAGTGGCCAAATATTCGGTAGATAACCAGTTCGTGATGCCGGGCTTCCCTATCATTTCGGGCTCTGAAGCCGCTTATATATATGCGGAAGCGTCATTAAAACTTGGTTTTAAGGAAAAAGCCGTGAAGGTATTGAATGATGTCAGGGAAAAGTTCGGGTTGGGTAATAGTCCGCTTGACGTTGATTTGTCTGAAGCCCAGGTACTTTCTGAAATAGTGAAGGAATATCGGAAGCGTTTCCCGGGAGAGGGACAGACATTTTTCTGTTACAAGCGGCTTGGGTACGAGAGTTCTGAGATCCCGAATGCCCCTGGTATTCAGATGAGTGAGGTTTATAATCTGCTTGAATATTTGCCGGTTAACGAGTTCGAGTACGGTCAAATCGAAACAAAATAAAAAGTGTTATTATGAAAATAGTCAGAAATATACTAGTACTATTTGTGTCAATTTGTGGTATTTGCACAAGCTGCGAGATGAAATATAGTTATTACGACAAGGGTAAAACAACTGTTCATTTCAAGTATAAAGAGGGAGAAAATGATATGAAGTTGTCATTTGCTACTCATGTGGACGGGAAACCAATTGAACGAGTATTCCCGTTGGAAATAGCGGGATATGCGTCTGAAAAGGAGCGTTCCGTTGAATTGGAAATCGTGGATGAGTATACTACAGCAATAAAAGATGTTCATTACAGTATGTCGGAAAAGCTGATTATTCGTGATGGTCATTATCATGATACTCTTAAAATTACGTTTTATAACACGGATCCTGTTCTTGATTCGGAAGAGAGACGGTTATATATTCGTATCAAAGCGAATGATGATTTTGATAATGGTATTCACTATCTGCAACATCTTGATATACGTTTTACTAACGAGGTACAAGAACCGACCTGTTGGGGGACGCGTGATGTATATACTTATATGTATTACTATTTCGGGACATATTCTAAGATGAAACACCGCTACATATTAGTGGCTAATGGTATAGAAGAACTCCCTGATCATTATATTTATGAGTTTGAAGATCGTGTGATGTTTAATAATTGGGGAATCATTGCCAACAATTATTTTAGAGACCATGTTGTTTTGGAAGATCCGAATGATCCTAATTCGCGAATTCTGCCTTGGAAATAGATAACCTGTAAAAATAGATGGTATGAAAAAGATTTATTTAATATTGTATTCTATATTGTTTATCCTAACCGGGTGTGACATGATGGAGGAGAAAGGTAATTACGACTATAATGCGATCAATGAGATTGTATTTGAAAAGTTTGTTAATGATGAAGGTGTTGATGTTGGAGATGCTTTTTTTGCAGAGATAGGAGAAACTTTAAAACTAACACCTTATTTCTCTCAAACAATAGACAAGGATGAAAGTGATTTGGTGTTTTATTGGACAATATGGGCGCAGGCTCAGCAGTCAACAGCAATAATCGATACGATTTCACGAGATCGTAATTTAGCGTGGAACGTGAATGTACCTAACGGTGAGTATAATTTGCGTTTTTTTGCCCAAAACACGAAGACCAATATATACTATCGTAAAAACTTTAAAATGACGGCGATATCGGACAAAAGCGGTGGGTTGTATATTTTAAGTGATCTTGATGGGGTGGCGAATGTTTCGGTTATTCACAAGGATGGGGGTGTTCGTCAAAATGTGTATCAAAATGCGAATGAGGGCAAGAGTGTCGGGCGGAATCCGATGTGTATTGCTGATGCAAGAGTTTTTCAGAATCCTGATCTCCAGAATATCCTGATTCTATGTGGGGATGAGACGGGAGGAGCCGCAGTGTCCTCAATAACTCGGGTTAAAGAATCGAATATGAGGGATATGTTTATGGTGCCTCCTGTGACAATAAAACCGGAAGCGTATTATAGATCTACGTTCCCTTCGATTTACGTGTATAACGATCACCTGATAAATGACGGGAAACTTTATTGTCGTGATTTGCAGTATCAATCCCAAGGGAAATCTTATTTCGGTACTAGTGTCCGTTTGCCTAGGTTTTCCGAATATTCCGATTATCATTTGAGTAAATATGCTTTTGTAACAGGTCTTGCTTATATTTTCTACGATAATTTGAATTGTCGGTTTTGGACTCTTGACGTTCGAGATGAAACAATAACGGGTTATTTTAAGAATATTTCACAGAAAAGAGATGACCCTAAAGCGTTTGATCCGAATGACACGGGAGTATATGTTTATTATATGGGGAAAGGTAACGATGCTAATAATGGTGCAATTTTACAAGCTTATGCTGTTGGTCGTATTGTGGAAGATGAGCATCCTTCTGGCTATTCTAAAGGTACTGGAGTCATTCTTTGTTTTGATGCGGTAATGCCTGGGGATTCATGGGCTTCATATAGTATTACTCCCATGTCAGAGGAGGCAATTAATATCGTGGAACAGGCTAAAAGTTTTGCCATGAGTAAATTGTATCCTCATATGTTTTGTGCTAAAGATAATAAGTTGTATATGGTGGATCTTTATACCGGAGATATTCGGGAAATTCTTGATATTCACACTTTGGCACCCCAGCACAATATAGATCATGTTTACATGAGAACTGTGATGGCGACTTATTATAAATATGATACTTCTCCGGAAATAAACTTGGTTTTGTATTTGGGGACGAGTATGTCAGGAGGGAACAGTCGGGACGGATCGGTCTTCGAGATCCAATTGAAAACAGATGGGACTTTTGATAAAGTGAAAAATGTATGTAATGTTAACGGGCGAGTAGTTTCCATGGATTACTTGTAGCGTGTCGTGTTAAAATAAGATGAATTTATAAGAAATAGAAGTGAATATGAAGAATATATTGTTTGTTATTTTGATGTTATACCCGTTGTTCGGGTGGACTCAAGCGGTAAAAGAAACAATACCGCTCCATGATACTGTTGAATTGAAAATAGGAGATCGTGTTCCTGAGTTTGTATTTCGGGATACATCTAATCGGGAAGTGACGTTGAAACAATTTAAGGGGAAATATGTGGTGATTGATGTATGGGCATCATGGTGTTACCCGTGTAAGCGGGAATATCCGTTTCTTGGTGAATTGGAAGAAAAATATCAAGGGAAAAATATTGTATTTATAAGTCTTTCTTGTGATACGGAAAAACAGGAATGGCTCGATGAGTTGAAATATGGATGTATGGAGGGAAAGCAATGGTGGATAGGTGGAGATGAGTCTTCTATGATAGCTTTTAAAATAATAACGATTCCTCGGTTTATATTATTAGATAAGAAAGGACGGGTAATGAATTTGAAATTGCCGAAGCCTTCAAGCCCGGAGTTTGAGAAGATTTTGGAGGGATTGAAGGGAATTTGAAGTTAATTGTAATTTATGGTTTTTATACGGTAAGGTTTTGTATTTCGAAATACGAGACCTTACCGTGTTTATTATATATTCTATTTTATCCGAAGATTGTTGTATATTTGTCTAATGGAAAATGGTCTATAATGAAAGTAGATAATGATGCGAAACAATTGATGATCGAACTTCGAGGAGGAAAAGAGGATGCTTTTGCCCAAGTGTTTCGTATGTATTATAATCCTTTGTTGAATTATGCCGGGCGTATTCTTCATGATGCCGAATTGGCAAATGATTTGGTACAAGAGACTTTTTGCAATTTGTTCGAGAGGCGTAAAGAATTGAACGAGGATCTTCAGTTACGACCTTATCTTTATAAAACGGTATACAATCGTTGTTTGGATGTGATTAAGCATCAGAAAGTAGAAAGTAATTACGCTAATCAGGAATTATTGGACTTTTATTTCTCGAAAGTGATTGAAACCCCGGAGGCGGAGTTGGCTTTGTTAGAAGAGGATTTGAAGGGGGCGATTCAAGAGGCTATCGCTAAATTGCCCGAACGGTGTCGGGAAATATTTGAATTGAGTAAAATAGAAGGATTATCCAATAAACAAATCGCAGAAGAATTGAATATCTCCGTGAAAACCGTTGAGGCTCAGATGACGATTGCTTTCACTCGATTGCGGAAAGAGTTGGGATGGCTGTTGTGCGTAATTTTTTTTCAAAATTTCTAGAAAGTTTTTAGGGGTAAATTTGTCTTTGGTCGTTATAGAAGTATAAAGCGAAGAAATAATGACTTGTAACTTTGATAAAGACGAATTGATTTTAAAAGTTTTGGACGGGAAAGCAACCCCGGAAGAAATTTTGGCTTTGTTTCGCTGGATTGAAACAGATTCCGCGAATGAAGAGTATTTTAATCAATTGAAAAAAGCATGGAACTTGACGAGCGGGCCTATTTCTTCTAAAGAAAGGGAAGAGAAGGAGTTTCGCTATTATATGAACTATATTAGATCAAAGCGTAAGATTTATCGTTTGCGTCGGATATATAAATACGTTGCGATAATAATCTTGCCTCTATTGGTAGGTGTTGTTTATTGGTTACAAAGAGAGCGGATGCCGGAAGACGTCCGGTCTATACCTGTTGTCGCCCGAATCGAGCCGGGAGAATATAAAGCAACTTTAATAACAGCTTCAGGAAGTACGATCTCTTTGCTTCCTTCGAATCAAGAGGATATTCAGGTGGACGAGAATATTTCGGTGACGAACGGACAGGACGGAATAGCTTATGACAATGTAAAAGGTTCGGTTGGGTCATTACAATACAATACGTTGCAGACGTCCAGGGGTGGAGAATATGCGGTGACATTATCGGACGGTACGCGGGTGTATTTGAATGCTGCATCGGAAATGAAGTATCCCGTGATGTTTGATGAGCGAAAGAGAGAGGTGTATTTGTCGGGAGAGGCTTATTTCGAGGTGACGAAAGACACGAACAGACCTTTTTATGTTGTAACGGATGCTGTACGGGTGAAAGTCTATGGTACGAAATTTAACGTGAATACATACAGTGCCCGGGGGATTCAAACCGTGTTGGTCTCCGGTAAGGTGGGGGTTCGTGGAAAAGGTTCGAGTGAAGAATATATGATGAAGCCTTCGCAATTGGCAGAGTTTAATGACAAGGGTGTGTTTAAGGGTATTCGGGAGGTGAACCCCACGGCTTACACGGCCTGGCGAGACGGGCGTTTTGTTTTTGAAAACGAGAGTCTGGAAGAGATATTGAATAGCTTGTCCCGTTGGTATAATGTAGATATTATCTACGGAAATGAGAAAGTGAAGAGGTATCATTTTACCGGGCATATGGAAAAATATGAAAGTATAGATATTTTTTTAAGGGCGATTAGTAAAATGGTGGGGGTAGATTTTACCATAAAAGATAAAATAATAATAGTGACAGAATAAAGAAAAACGGAGAATGTTGACGCATTCCCCGTTGTAACAATAGCGGCAGAGTAGTCCTAGAAAAACGCACTGTCGCCAATAATAATCTTAATAATGCAAATATATGAGAAAAAAATGGTTATGCCAACTTCTGGGTGGGCATAGAAAACGAAAAGTCTTATTAATGATGAAACTTTGTATTTCTTTGATGCTGTTTTTCACGTTAGGTTTGTCAGCATCGACATTAGGTCAACAAGAACGAGTAAACCTTAATTTGAAAGATGTTTCCATTAAGGTATTGTTTGATGAGATTCAAAAACAGACGGTTCTGTCTTTCGTGTTTAACACGGAACAGACGGAGAAGTTAGGTGTGTTCTCCGTGCAGGCAATAAATGAAACGGTAGAGAGTGTATTGCGTAGGGTATTAAAGAATACCGGAATGATGTTTGAGTTTGATGGGGGATTGATTATTGTTCGTCCGGAGCCGGAAAAGAAAAGCGTGGAGAAACTTGCGCTTACTGGAAGCGTGAAGGATGAAAAGGGAGAAACGCTGCCGGGTGTGACCATTCGGATTAAAAACACCACATTAGGATTCGTGACGGACGTGGATGGTAATTTCAAATTTGATATTCCAAAACAGGATACGATTATCTTGATTTTCTCTTTCGTGGGGTACAAAACGCAAGAGTTTCAGGTGAAGAACGAGAAGCCGATCGTGATCGTGTTGAAAGAGGACGTGGCGGTGATGGATGAAGTGGTTGTTACCGGTATCTTCACGAAAGCGAAGGAGAGTTACACGGGTGCCGTGACGACGATTACCGCGAAGGATTTGCAGCGGGTGGGAAACCGGAATCTGGTATCTTCCATCCGGAATATAGATCCGAGTTTCAATATCGCCGAGAATATCACGATCGGTTCGGACCCGAATAAGTTGCCCGATATCACGGTGCGCGGTACTTCCAGTTTGGATGTCGGGGTGAAGGATTTACAGGAGGGAACGCGAAGCACGGCGAATCTGCCTTTATTTATCATGGACGGGTTCGAAATTTCGTTGGAGCGTATGATGGACTTGGATGAGAATCAGGTGGAGAGTATCACCTTGTTGAAGGACGCGAGTGCCACGGCCATGTACGGGACGCGCGGGGCGAACGGTGTGGTTGTTATCGTGACGAAAAAACCGGAACCGGGACGTATCCGGTTGACTTATAAAGGAAGTCTGAATATAGAGGCTCCGGATCTAACCTCGTATAATTTGCTGAATGCGCGGGAAAAACTGGAATACGAATGGGCTGCCGGTTTGTACGATGACGAGGAACCCGAAACGATGCAAGAGTTGTGGGATCTCTATAATCAACGTAAGATGGATGCGGAAAGAGGCGTGAACACCTATTGGTTGAAATACCCGGTAAGGACAGGAGTCGGACATAAGCATAGCTTACGTGCAGAAGGAGGCGATGAAATCTACCGTTACGCTGTCGGATTGTCATATAATGATATTGCCGGAGCGATGAAAGGCTCTAATCGGAAGACATTAAACGGGAATGTATTTCTCTCGTACAAGTATAATAATTTGACATTCCAGAATGATCTGCAGGTATCTTTCAATCGTTCTTATAACTCGCCTTACGGTACCTTTAATGACTTTGCGAAAATTAATTCTTATTGGAGCCCGTATGATGAAGACGGGAATCTCGTAATGACATTGGAAGATTATCAATACGCGACGGTTAAGGATAAAAATACCGTGTATAACCCGCTTTATAACGCGAAATTACCGAGTAAAGACGAGAGCCGGTATACGCAAATTCAAAATAATTTTGCTATAGAGTGGCAGGTACTGCCGGAATTATCTTTGCGAGGACGTTTGGGTATTACTTCCAGAACAGATCGTTCGGATAAATATAAATCTGCCAAACACACGGATTTTGCCAAATATTCGGAATCGGATTCCGATCGGAAAGGGACTTATACTTACGGAACGGGTGAAGCATTTAATTATGAGGCGGATTTCACACTTAACTACTCGAAGGTCTTTGCAGAAAAACATCAGGTGTATGTTGGTTTGGGATATAATTTCGCGCAAGAGAAAGATGAGTTCTTCACGATTGTGGCGGAAGGGATTTCCAATATAAATATGGATTTCCTGGGTATGGCAAGTAAGTACGAGAAAGAAGGCAGCCCGAAGGGTACCGAAAGTTTTTCAAGGCGACTTGGAGGTCTTGCCAATGCGAACTACACGTATGACCGTCGTTATTTTGTGGACGCTTCAGTCAAAGTGGAAGGCTCTTCCAAATTCGGTAGCGATAACCGTTTTGCTCCTTTCTGGTCGGTTGGTATCGGGTGGAATATGCATCACGAGGCATTTATGGCGGACAATAAAGTACTGAATGTCGCCCGGTTAAAATTGTCTTATGGTACTTCCGGTTCGCAATCTTTCAACTCTTACCAGGCAATGACAACGTTTAAGGATTACGGTGGTGGTGGTTACCAGGGATGGTACGGTGTATATATGATTGCTTTAGGTAATGAGGATTTGGGATGGCAGAAAACAAAGCAGTTGAATATCGGGACAGAACTGGAGTTCTTTAGTGGTCGGGTGCGTATCAATGCAGATTACTACAACAAAGTGACGGATGATTTGTTATCCGACATCACATTGCCTTCCGCGAGCGGTTTCGGCAGTTACAAGGCGAACGTGGGAAAAGTTGCCAATACCGGGGTGGAGTTAGGCGTGAACGTCTACCTGATTCGGGATACGAAACGGGATTTGATATGGCTAGTCGGGGGTACGTTGGCTCGTAACAAGAATGAAATTAAGAAGATTTCAAATTCATTGGAGTTCTTGAACGAGCAAATGAATAAAGAAGCCGGAGGGAATCCGAGTTTCCTATACAAAGAAGGACAGTCGATGAACACGATTTTTGCCGTGGAGTCAAAGGGAATCGACCCGAGTAATGGAAAAGAGATTTTTGTTAAGCTAGATGGGACGGAAACTTATAAATGGGATGCAAAAGATAAAGTTCCTTGCGGCATTGAAGAACCGAAAATTTGGGGAAATCTGAACACGATGCTTCGCTTCAAGGGTTTCACGTTGAATGCTATTTTCGGTTACCGTTACGGCGGTCAGATGTATAACTACACGTTGGTGAGCCGGGTGGAAAATATTAAACCGTATAATAACGCGGACAAACGCGTGTTGTACGATCGTTGGAAGG
The DNA here is from genome assembly GCF_959596855.1 of uncultured Butyricimonas sp. Taxonomy (NCBI): domain Bacteria; kingdom Pseudomonadati; phylum Bacteroidota; class Bacteroidia; order Bacteroidales; family Odoribacteraceae; genus Butyricimonas; species uncultured Butyricimonas sp. The sequence continues at coordinate 46,096 of NZ_CAUFYA010000009.1, read as the reverse complement.
AACCGGGTGATAACGTTTTGTTCAAAAGTGTGCGAAATACTGAAACGACGAATGCTTCAAGCCGTTTCGTGATGGATGAGAATACGTTGGAATGTCGTTCTATTTCACTAGGATATGATTGGGATGCACCCTGGTTAGCGAAAGCCGGGATTTCTTATTTGACTGTAACGGGATACATGGAAGATGTGTTTAGAGTTTCGTCCATAAAGCAAGAAAGAGGTATGACTTACCCCTTCTCGCGTAAGTTCTCACTGGCATTATCCGTTAGATTTTAAATAATTTAGATTATGGGAAATATTATAAAAAAGAAATATGGCTATATTCTGTTGGTGTTGTTCGCGATAAGCTCGGGATGTAGTGATTGGCTAGATGTAAGTCCTCGTAATGAGATGAAAGAGGAGGAGATGTATAAAAATGAGGAGGGGTTTAAAAGTGCATTGATGGGGGCGTACGTCCAATTGGCAGAAAAGGATCTTTATGGTAGGGATGCTTCGATGTATTTGCCGGAGTTGTTGGCACAGCATTGGACGATTCCTACAAGTAATACTCAATTAAGATACAATATGAGTAATTTTAATTACACGCACGAGACTGTTGAAAAAGCACTTGAAACGCTTTGGAAAAAGTATTATCAATGTATTGTGCATTTAAACAATGTGCTGGGTAATCTGGAAACGACAGGGGTGAGTTTCAGCAACGGGAATAAAGAGTTGATTAAAGGTGAAGCGTTGGGATTGAGGGGCTTTCTTCACCTGGAGATTTTACGTTTCTTCGGGCCTATCCCCGGCGATGGGGCAAACGGATTGCCGGCTATCCCGTATCAGGAAGAGATGACGAAAGATCCCGGTAAGTTGGTATCAATTACTTACGAAAAGGTATGTGAAAAGATCATTCGGGATTTGAACGCTGCCGAGGAGTTTTTGAGCAAGGATCCTATCGTGTTCGGTTCGAACGATCAGTTGAACCGGATGTACGCGGATTCTGAATGGGAAGGAAAGCCTCAGGACGAGTGGCAGTTTTATCGTCAGGTACGTTTTAATTATTATGCTGTAAAAGGAGCGAAAGCCCGATTCTATCATTGGATCGGGGATAAAGAAAATGCGGTGAAGTATGCGAAAGAGGTGATTGAGGCTAAAAATACGGATGAGACCTCAAAGTTTGAACTGACGACGGAATCAATATATAGTACGATATTCAAAGGAAGTAATCTGGTGATGAAGTCGGAACACCTTTTCGGGGTACATAACCCCAAACATCAAACTATTTTGCAATCTTTGTTTAAAGATGCACCCCCTTTATTAACTCAAACTGTGGCAAATATCAATACAGCATATGAAAGCACAGTACATCCGGATGATATAAGATATAAGGTGAATGTTAAGCCCGGGCGTTATTGGGAAGAAAAGACCTATCAGAATAATGTAAAAGCAGTCCATTTCTGGAAATATACCGGGAATGACCTATACGCTCCGTTAAATGTAGTGCCATTGCTTCGTTTGTCTGAAATGTATTTAATATTGATTGAGGATTTACCATTGTCTTCTGTCGGAGAGTATTTTAAAGCGTATCGCGTGTCGAGAAGTTTGGATGTCTCTATTGATAATTCGTTGATAACGGAGCAAGATGTTTCGGAGCGATTGGAGAAGGAGTATCGAAAAGAGTTCTTCGGTGAGGGACAGATGTGGTTCTTTTACAAGAAACATAATTTTACCAGATTCTCTTGGCCTAAGACTAGAACGATTAAAGAAGAGGTTTATATGTTGCCTATTCCTAAGAGTCAAAGTGTGTTTGAATAGTAAATGAGATATTATGAGAATAATTAATGCAAGTATATTGATATTCCTGCTGGTTGTTAGTATCGCCGGTTGTGAAAAAGAGACGGGGTTGAGATACGGGGATGTTCCTGCGCTCTATTTTAAGTATTCCGATAATTTGGATGAAATCTACCAAAGAGATAGTTTGGACCATTCTTTTTTCTTGGTACCGAAAGAGGAGATGCGGGATACCGTTTTGATTTATATTCTCACCATGGGCAATCCGGCGGATGATGATCGACCTTTCGAGTTGGTACTGGCAAATGCCGGACAACCGAAGGCTGCCGTGCCGGGAAAGCATTTTGTCGCTTTCGATGATCCGGAAATGAAGGAGCATTTTAAGATTTCTAAAGGTGCGGTAGGTGTCGATTTCCCGTTGATCGTTTTGCGTGATCCTTCTTTAGACACGGATACGATACGTTTTGAGTTGAAACTTGTGGAAAACTCTTATTTTAAAACGGGTATTGATGCCTGGACGCGGTTTGTTGTAAAGACAACCTCTCAGGCAACAAAACCGGCGAACTGGAATACGCTTTGGAGGTATCATTTCGGGTTGTCATGGGGAACCGAAAAGATGAGGTTTATTATAACGATGGTCGGTTTGACAGATTTTGATACAAGGCCGGAATCGGGGTATGCCGCTTATTTAAGTGCCAAAGCAAAGCAAAAGTTGTTAGAGTATAACGCCGCGCATCCTAAGAAGCCGTTAGCAGAGGCAGATGGAACATTAGTAACCTTTGATAATTAGAAGATTTATGAGACTAAGAAATATATTAATAGCCTTGGTAATGGCTGTGTTACTTCAAGGTGTATATTCATGTATTGATGACAAGGGAAATTATAGTTATATTGACAAGGAGACTTTATTCCCGGTAACTATTTCCGGTTTTAAAGATACGACCGTGGTCATGCGTACAGTCTTGAATATAGATCCGGTATTGGACAATATGGATGATACGTCGCGTTATATCCATTTATGGTATGCTTTACCCACTGATGTGGCGGGATACACCCCGAAGCGTGACACCTTATCTTTGGAGAAAAAACTATCATTTACAGTAACCTATGAGACGGGTACTTACAAATTAGTGTACGAGTTGCGCGACCCGAAGTTGGACATCTACACGTATAAAGACGTACGATTGACGGTACAGTCGGATCTTGGTACCGGATGGTATATATTGAAAGAAGAAAACGGAGAGACAGATATTGATTATGTGACAGAAGAAGGTGTGCTGAAAGAGAATCTGCTTGCTTCTTCCGAGCAGGAACGTATGAAGGGGAAACCTGTAAAGATGTATTATCAATCTTCACGTTATTCTGTTGACGTGGAGAATCCGGACGGGACAGTCACGAGATTATCGAATCAAAGAGCATTTCACGTGTTGAGCGATCAGGACATGAGGACTTTTAACGCGGATAACATGGGGATGTTTTATGATTATGAACATTATTTTTATGAAACACCTGAAGTATGCCATCCTCAAAATTTCGGTGTGGGAGGTAGTTATTATTATTATGCGATTAACGCGGGAAAACTTCATTCGCTATATACTATGTCCGCTAATAATGGTAAACTGGGGTATGCGAGACCGGGAATGTATGAATTGCATTCTGATATGTTACTAAGTATGAATGCTGCAATGGTATTCGATAAAACAACTTCTACATTTTATAATTCATCGGCCGGGGGCACAACAATTGATGTATTCGGTAATGCCCCGGCGGGTAGTGTTTCTTCTACTGAAATGGACACGGATTTGATTTGTTTGCTGACGAAAAAAATAGCAAACACCAGTACAGGTTATGCCCTAATGAAGAATAAGAATAAAGATGAATATTATTTGTTTAATGTCTCGCATTCCATGTCGGGATATCCCTTTACGTCAGTTGATACGGTTCCATTGAATTGTGAAATACTAGATGCCGAGGTGAGGGGAGCTTCAATATACGCGAGTGCGATATATTACGCGAAGTCGAAAGGTGACGGTGATGTGTTGAAGGTGTATAAAGATTCTCGTGAAGAGATTCGTGAGAGTGAATTAATCTCCTTCCCGGGAGAAAAGATCGCTTATATCGAGAATATAGAATCTCCTTGGGGAGTTACGCCGGCTTATAATCGTTTACTTATTTTGACAAATAGTTCTGCAGGTTGGAAATTGTATCTGTATGATACGGTAGGGCAAACCCCGGAACTTGAGGAAACCCCTGTACTCGTTTATTCGGGTAGAGGTAAGGCAGGGTACGCGATATTGCGTTAATCGTTTTACCTCTGTTGAAAGCGCTAGAAATTCAAAGAGAAACAGGATAAGAGGAGGGAGTAAAATATTATTTTTAAACTCCCTCCTAGCTTTACTCTATTGATCTCGAATAGTTTGAGCCGGTTTGAGGTTGATAGGCCGTGAAGCCGGTGAAGATTTTTTTATGTTAGAACGGAATTTAGGACTCTCTATTAATTCTTTTATTTGAAATCTAATCAATACGGTTTATGAAGAGAATCAGTTTGTTATTGTTATCAATTTGTATAGGTACAGTCGTGTGTGCCCAAAAATACACGGAAATAAAAGGTTTTGTGAAAGATGATCGTTTGAAAGAGATCCATCTTTATCGTGTGGCGGATGGTGTCTCTCATCTTTATGCTTCCACGAAAGTGGCGGAAGACGGATCGTACGGTTTTCTCTTTTCTCCGCCGGGACCGGCTTTTTATACTTTGGGTAATGATCAAATGGATTTTGTGATTTACGTGAGGGGGAACGACAAGATTCATATTGATATCTTGGAGAATAAAGCTGAATTGGGGAGGAAAAGCACGAAAGAGAATATCGCTTTATACATGTGGGAAGATTTTGCTGCCGACGTGCGATTAAAAGCAGTTTATTTTAACCGGACTAAAAGTGATTACAGGGATTTCTTCCCGGAATTCACCGTGTTCGTGTCTAAGATAGATTCAATCAAGAGGAAGATTAAAAGTAAAAATGCTGCATTTGACGCTTTATTGAAAAAGAAAATTGATTATGACGTTGATTATTACGCGGCTTATTTCTTGCGAACACCGAGAGTTGTTCATCCCGAACGTGCGGATTGGCCGGAGTTTTATACCACGATTATTTCTGACGATAAGTTCACGACAGACGAAGTGTTGCAGTTCCCTCAAGGAGTTCGGATGCTTGATATGTATGCAAACTTTGGGCGGATTTCTTCGGGTAAGAAATATTCGAGTTTGGAGGAGTATCAAGATGCCTGTTTGGGATATTTAAAAAACGATCGCTTGAAAGGAGAATATTTGGTGCATAATGTTTTCCCGGGTATAAAGAACTATAATCAGTATTTGAGTACGTTGAATCGTTTTGAAAAATATTTGGCTACTTCTTCTCAAAAGGCTCGCGTGGAAGCTATCGGGGCCGCGTTATATGAAACGGCTCCCGGTAAAACGGCAGCAGACTTTACTTATCCGGATGTGAATGGAAAAGACGTGTCATTATCTGATTTTAAAGGGAGAGTGGTATTGGTGGATGTGTGGGCAACGTGGTGTGGTCCGTGCCGAGGTGAAACTCCCCATCTGAAGAAACTTGAAGAAGAAATGCACGGGGCAGACATCGTTTTCCTTGGCGTATCCGTGGATGAAGCAAAAGATAAACAGAAGTGGCTGGACTTTATCCGAAAAGAAGGCATGGGAGGTATTCAGGTACACGCCTCGGGATGGAGTAAAATCACGAAGGATTACAAGATAGAAGGTATCCCCCGCTTTATGGTCTTCGATAAAAACGGGAATATTGTTTCGATAGATGCCCCTCGTCCGTCTTCTCCGGAATTAAAAAAGATGTTGGAAACGGAATTAAAAAAGTGATTGTTTCGTACGATAAAATTTAGAATTTTCTCAAAAGTCTATAAGGGTTATAATGTCAGATTACGATAACATTTAACGTGTAGGCATATTGTTATTGTTGAAGGCTTGATGGAACTTATAGACTTTTGATTTGAGTTTTTGGGATTAGTTATTATTCATGAATCACTTCTCTTTTCTAAAGAAATCTAAAACTTTGTTGTTTTCAATGCAGGATATAAATGATTATTTCGTAGCTTTGAGGCTTAGTGTAGGATTATTTAGCTATGAAGAGGAGAATATCGGCATTGTTTATCTTTTTTTGTTCGTGTATTAATGTATTCGCGGGAGATACACGAGAGAAAGATTATATACTTATTTTGAACTCGATAAATTTTAACGAGGCATGGGCAAATAATTTGTATCAAGAAGTGCTGGCTGATGTTTCTTCGGAAAAGATAGAGGTTCGGGCGGAGGAGTTGTTGATACCAATGATAAAAACGCTGGAAGAGGCGGATTTGAAGAAGGCGGATTTATCGCGGAAATACACGAAGCCGCCCAAGGCTGTCGTGTGTATAGGGGATCCCGCGTGGTTGTTGTGTCGTTCTCTGTTTGACCGGGAGTGGAAGGATGTGCCTACTGTTATTTGTTTTTCTAGGGATTCGATGCCTTCTCGATTAGAGGATTTGCTTTTGGGTGATTTGAATAATGAGGTGGAATTTGTGCCGACGGAGGAGATGATCCGTTCGTATAACGTGACAATTTTGAAGCAGCCTTCTTTTATAAAAGAGATGGTGGAGTTGATGCAAGGGTTATTGCCGGGTATGAATAAGGTCGCATTTATTTCAGACGGGAGGTATATTAGCTCGATGATACGTAAAGAGGTGCGTCAAGTAATAAACGAGAGTTTCCCTTATCTGCAATTGGATTTGCTTTCCTCTCAAGAAATCACGACAGAGAGTCTGTTGGATTCATTGATGCTCTATGATGAACGGGTGGGAGTTATTTATTATTCTTGGTTCATGGGACGTCAGCAAGGGGATAATCGGTACTTGGGAGATAATCTCCAGAGGATAATTTATGGTTTCTCGAAGTCACCTGTTTTTACTTTGTCCGAGATGGATATGAATACGGGAACCTTCGCGGGTGGTTATTTTATTTCTTCTTCGGAATTCGGGCAAACAGTGGTTGCCGCGGTTAAGGAAATATTGAGTGGTAAAGCTGCCCGTGATATACCGGTTCAGAACGGGGGAAAACCTCGTGCGTATCTGAATTATCATCATTTGGTGCATCACGGGGTAAAGCCGGATTTATTTCCCCAAGATGCGGTATATTACCAGATGCCATTGGATTTTTTCCAGCGCTATAAGATCTATTTCGTGATAGCTATTGCTGTAATTATCCTGTTCGGGGCTCTGATTTTAATGCGTTTTCATCTTTTGTTGCAGCGACAGAAACAAAAGACCCGCGAGTATCAATTACTTTCACAATATCGCTGTCTCGTGGATAATATGCCTGTGATTTACGTGAGAAAACAGTTGTTGCCGGATAAGGAAGGACATATTTCCGACTTCATTTTCTTGGACGTGAATTCTACTTTCGAGAACGTGTTCAAAACGACACGGGAGCAGGTCGTGGGTAAACGGTTATCGGAAGCTGACGTGGATAATCAACTGTTGGATTACATGATGGATAAGGAATCCGGACGGTTGGCTTCTTTTGTTTTCCCCGGGGAAGGCAATGAAACGCGATATTTTGATAAATTGTCTTTCCCCAGTACTGAAAAAGGGGTGTGGGATGTATTTTTCATTGATCGGACGGATGAATATTTTGCTTCATTGGCTTCCCGGGAATACCAGCGGTCGTTGGAAAGATTGAACCGGCAATATGATTTGGTACTGGATGCAACCGGATTGATACCTTGGACTTGGGATCTTCGGAAACACACGGTGGAATACAATATTGCCTATATTTCAAATCAATATATTGAAGATGGGAGCGATCAGAAAATAATGTCGGAAGCGGATAGCCAGTCGCGAGTGCATCCAGATGATCGAGAACTGATTCAGAAGGCGTATGACGATTTGCTAGGGGGACGGGTGGATGTGATAAAAGAAGAGTATCGGGCTTCATTTTCCATCAAGGACCCGGTTTATTATTGGTTCGAGAGTTTTGTTATCGTGGGGGAACGGGATGAATCCGGTCGACCGAGCATGTTAGTGGGAGGTTCTATAATCATTGATGACCGCAAGAAATTGGAAATGGATCTCGTGAAGGCGAAAGAACAGGCAGAAATCTCGAATCATTTGAAATCGGCCTTTTTGGCTAACATGAGTCACGAGATTCGTACCCCGTTGAATGCTATTGTCGGGTTCTCGAACGTGTTGGCGGAAACCGTGGACGAGGAAGAGAAAAAAGAGTATATACAGATTATCGAGAGTAATAATACCCTGTTATTGCAACTGATTGGGGATATTCTCGATTTGTCAAAGATAGAGGCGGGGGTATTCGAGTTCGTTTATTCTAAGGTAAATCTTAACCTGTTACTGGTAGAAATGGAGCAAACAGCCCGGTTACGCCTGAAGAATGACGCGGTGTCCGTTGAATTCACGGAACGCCTGCCGGAATGTACAATTTACTCGGATGCCAACAGATTGATGCAGGTTATGAATAACTTGATCACGAACGCGATAAAGTTTACCAAAAAAGGATATATCCGTTTTGGGTATAGAATGTTGGATGATGAGAAAATTTATTTCTTTGTTTCCGATACCGGCTGTGGGATTCCTGCCGATAAAACGCGAGAAGTGTTCGGGCGTTTCGTCAAGTTGAATCCCTTCCAACAAGGCACGGGGTTGGGACTTTCCATTTGCGAGAGTATCGTGGTAAGACTGGGTGGGGAAATCGGGGTGAACTCGGTAGAAGGCGAAGGCTCTACATTTTGGTTTACCTTGCCGAAAAATTCGTGTTAAAAGTATTCCAAGAATAGATGAAAAATCAATATTTTATTTACATTTGACCAATATTAAGCTATTGTGCCGTGCGTGAAATTGGAGACGTGAATGAATACTTGGTCAACGGGTTGAGAAATCAATCGCATGAGGTCTTTGAGGTAATCTTTAAAACCTATTATCCCAGCCTCTACAGGTTGGCTTATGCCTATTTGATGAATAAGAATTTAGCGGAGGATATGGTGCAGGATACTTTCGTGTCCCTTTGGTCTGCCGCACCTTCATTGCCCGCGGATACCCGTTTGAAAAGCTATCTCTATTCATCCGTGAAGCATGGCTGCCTTGATTATATAAAACATCTGCAAGTGATTGATGCCAACAAGGAGAAATTGGCTGAGGCTTTGATTTTTTCCGGTACGGTGGAGTACGAGGATAATCAAGAATTACTGGACAAGGTAAAACAATGCATGCAAGGATTGCCGGAACAGCAGAGAAAAGTATTGGAATTGAAGGTTTTCCAAAAAATGAATTACAAGGAAATAGCGCGAGAACTGGATATTACGGAAGAATCCGTTCATGCCTATATTAAAAGAGCGTACAAATATTTGCGCGAATCCGTGCCTTATAAAGTTTTAATGATTCTTTTCTGTTGATGCTTATTTTTCCAAATGCTATCTTTGGGGGTGTTATTTAAAAAATATTCACTATATTCGTACCCGAAAAGTATCGAATATAGATAATCTACCGATAAATGAATATGTGAGAACAAAGCACTTGGATATTCACGTGAAGAGTTTGCACAGAAAGGGGGTGTATCATGACCAGAGAACAAGAATTATTATCCTTATTGGCTCAATTTAAGGAGTTGGGTATCGATAAACAGATAGATTACAATAAATTCTATCTGTATTCTCTTATTACCCATTCGACGGCTATTGAAGGTTCAACGGTCACTGAGATTGAAAACCAACTTCTATTTGACGAAGGTATTAGTGCCAAAGGTCGCTCAATGGCTGAGTTATTGATGAATTTAGACCTCAAAGCGGCATACGAGCAATCGATAGACTTTGCAAAGAGCCATAGCGATATTACGGTTGCGATGCTTAAGAAGCTATCTTCTATCGTTTTGAAAAATACAGGGACAACTTATCAAACTGCTTTAGGTGAATTTTCGTCAGCCAATGGAGAGCTGCGTTTACTGAATGTTACGGCAGGAGCCGGGGGGTATTCCTATATGAATTATTCAAAGGTGCCTACAAAGCTTGCGGAACTTTGTGAAAGTATAAATCAGAGACGAAAAACTCTATCAAAGGCGAATGTTATTGAGTGCTACAAATTGAGCTTTGATGCTCACTTTGATTTGGTAACTATTCATCCGTGGGCTGACGGTAATGGCAGGATGTCTCGTTTATTAATGAATCAGTTACAGTTTGAATTTGAGATTATCCCAACAAATATCAATAAAGAGCGTAAAGCTGAATACATTGAAGCTCTTATTGCTACGCGTGAGAATGATAATATTGAATTGTTCCGTAACTTTATGTTTGATGAACATATCCACAATCTTGAACAAACAATTCGTAATTATCAGGGTTCAATAGAGAACGAAGGCATAGAATCTCGTTCCGATGTCGGTATAAATGTCGGTATAAATGTCGGTATAAACGAACAACGTGCATTAGAGCTTATTCGAATTAATAATCGAATAACCGCGAAAGAAGTTGCAGGATTACTCTCGGTTTCTTTACGACAAGGTGAGCGCATTATGGCGACATTAAAAGAGAAAGGTCTTATTAGGCGTATCGGCTCTAATAAGTCAGGGCATTGGGAGGTAGTTTTATTTTTTTAGCCAAATTTTTTTGCTCTGCTTGTAGCTTTTGAAATTAATTTGAAAAAAAGTTGGTGAATTTTGTCCCCCGGTTTCAAAGTGTGTCGTCTTATACATGTAAAGCAAATGATAAATCATGGAAATCGAGTGGAAAAAAATAAAGCGAATGGCTCTCGATGAATCTTCCGAGCGGGAAAAGCAGGAAGTGTCGGAATGGCAAGGGGGGGACAAAGAACGAGAACGCTTTTGTAAAGATGCCGAGGCTTTCTACCGGGAGGGGCAGGAGGTGAATGACCTGTCCCGGGAGGAAATTGAAAGGGCTTGGCTTACCGTGAGGCAGCGGACACGGAAGCATCGGTTTATGTCTCGCCGTGTGGTGGGATGGATTGCCGGGGCAGCTGTTGTTGTCGGGGTATTTTTCGGTGTCCGTTTGATAATGGATGGAGAACCGAAAGTATCACCAATGGTTAAGATGACTAAGACAGAGGGTGTTCGCTTGGTGTTGTCTGATGGTACAACTCATGTCGTTAAGACGGATGAAAATACTACCTTGAAGGTGCCGGGTTTCGAGGTAAAGAACAATGGATTGAAACAGTTGGAACAAAAGCAGGTGCTAGAGTCTGATAAGAAAGAGATAACCTATAGTGAAGTGATTGTTCCCCGGGGAGCGGAATACCAGTTGACTTTGGCAGACGGTACGCGGGTGATATTAAATTCGGAATCCAGAATTCGTTTCCCCGATGAATTTCAATCGGACGAACGTAGGGTATATTTGCAGGGTGAGGCGTATTTTCAAGTTGCTCGTGACGAAAACTGTCCTTTTCTGGTGGAGGCGGCAGCAGTAACGGTAAAAGTGTTGGGAACGGAATTCAACGTGAATGCTTACCGGAAAGACGATGTTTCAACGACATTGGTTACGGGGCGAGTGAGCGTGGCGGCAGGTTCGGATTCTTTGATATTAAATCCCGGTCAGCAGTGTGTGGCAGGTGGCGGTGCTCTGACTGTACGAGAGGCTGATTTGGTGTCAGTGCTGGCATGGAAGAACGGGGAATTCGTGTTCAAGGATGTGACCTTGGAAGATATGATGAATGAACTTTCCCGTTGGTATGATATGGAAGTGGAGTACGAATCGGGGCATTTGAAAACCGATCGTTATTATATATACGTAGAGCGGAGCAAGACACTGGAGGAGGTATTGGATAAAGTGGCTTTGACCGGAAAAATAAAATACAAAATACATGGAAAGAAAGTGATTGTAGGACAGCAATAAAAAAAGCAAAAGATGCGCGCACATCTCTCGCTTTTAAGGCTGAATTATTCATTAAATAAATTCAAGTACAAAGTTATGCAAAAAAATCGACGAAAATGGTTTGGGACGAGCCCAAACAGAAAATTTATTTTGCTATTGCAAACTATTTTTCTAATCGGCGGGTTGTTATGCGGTGGCAATACCCGTGTATGGGGGCAGGCTGTGCCCAAAGTCAGCCTTGATCTGAAACATGCAACATTCGTGAAAGTTATCGAGAGTTTGCGTCAACAGACGGGATATGAGTTCGTGTTTAACGCTCCGGATGTGGAGCATGTGAAGGATGTGTCGCTTTCGTTGAAAGATGTTTCGCTCCGGACGGCTATGGATTCGCTGTTGCAAGGGAAAGGCTTGGCGTATAGTATCACGGGACAGACGGTGGTTATAAAGAAACAAGCGAAGACTCAATCGGAAGTAAAGATGCTACAAGTCAGCGGTCGTATTGTGGATGAAAAGGGAAATCCTATTGCCGGTGCGACAATCGTTATCGTGGGAACGACACAAGGGGTGGCTTCTGATGCGGAGGGACACTACACGATAGCGGCTAAGCCGGATGATGTGTTACGGGTTTCATTTATTGGTTACAAGACTGAAACAGCGGATATTAAAGGAAAAACGAAGTTAAACATTCGTTTAAATCCGACGGAAGAGAATTTGGAGGAGGTAACAGTCGTTGCGTTTGGGGAACAGAAAAAGGAGAGCGTGGTATCGGCAATTACCACCGTGAAAGCAATGGATTTAAAATCGTCAAATAGCGATTTGACTGCCAGTTTTGCTGGAAAGATTGCCGGAATGATCGGGTGGCAGACGGGAGGTATTCCCGGGGCTTTGACCGAGGAGGAGATGAACACGAAATTTTACATTCGGGGTATCACCTCTTTTCAGACGGATGCGAATATCGACCCATTGATCTTGTTGGACGGGGTGGAATCGTCCAAGTTAGATCTGGCGCGTATTGCCCCAGAGGATATCGAATCGTTTAGCGTGTTGAAAGATGCTTCAGCAACAGCCATGTATGGGGCTCGCGGGGCGAATGGAGTTATTTTGGTAACGACGAAGAAAGGGCAAGAGGGGAGCGTGTATGTTTCTGCCCGTTATGAGGCTATTTTTTCTATGCCGACGAAAGAAATTGAAGTTGTGGATCCGGTTACTTATATGAAAATGTATAATCAAGCGTTAATAGGGCGAGATCCAATGGCTACACCTAAATATAGTGTAGAGCAGATCAATCGTACGGCTTCCAGAAAATATCCTTCGTGGGTTTACCCCGCTAATGATTGGTACGATTTGATGTTTAAAAATTACAATATGAATCACCATGTAGGAGTCAATGCCCGTGGGGGATCAAAAGTGGTTCAGTACTACGCTTCCGTGAATTATAATCGGGACCAGGGAATGTTGAAAACTGACCGGTTGAATGATTTTGACTGTAATATCACGAATAACCAAACTTCTTTCCGTGCAAACTTGAATATTGATTTGGCAGCGGGAATAAAGATGCTCGTCAATTCATCCACAACATTGGATAAGTACCACGGGCCGTTGAATAGTATGAACGAGGCTTATTGGTTGGCATTTAACGCATCTCCCGTTGATTTTGCCCCGATGTATCCGGGTGACGAGGCGTACGCTTGGCCGCATTTGCGTTTCGGGACGTCGGAATCGAATCAGGTAAATCCATATAGTTTATTGCATCAAGGCTATTTGGAAAGAACGCGTTACTCGACCACGAATCGGGCGGAGTATATTCAGAATCTATCCCAGTTGGTCAAGGGATTGGAGTTGAGAGCGAGTGTATCGTTGGTTCAAACGGGCTATTATACGACAGGGTTTAAAACAGAGCCGTACGCCTATGCTTTGGCAAATTATGATTTTGAAACGGGAAAGCACACCTTGCGAAATATGAAAACTTATCCGCAACCTCGCAGAACACTAGAGAAAGATAATGAAACATCAGTATCCACGACAGATACCCGCTTGACCTACGAGGGGCGTTTGTTGCACACTGCGGCGTGGAAGGAACACCAGACTTCGTTGACAGCTGTATTTCAGGCACAGGAACGGACTTATACACCCGTGCCGGACGTGTTGAATGGAATGCCGCAACGAAATCTTACCTTCTCCATGCGCGGTAGTTACGGGTATAAGGATCGTTATTTTATAGAAGGTAGCTTCGGGTATAACGGTTCCGAACGTTTCGCTAAAAAGAATCGGATGGGTTTTTTCCCGGCAGGAGGTATTGCCTGGGTAGCGTCTAGTGAATCTTTTATGGCATCGACAAACAAATGGTTGTCTTATTTGAAATTTAGGGCTTCTTATGGCAAGGTTGGAAATGATGGGGTGATTGCACAACCTCGTTTCGTGTTTTTGCCTTTAGTAAAGAAATTAGATGGCGGTATAATGGATCCGGCGCCTTTTGCCGACTATATGTCCCGTTATCAAATTCAGGCTTATCCGAATGAAAAGATACAGTGGGAAATAGCCGAGCAGGTGAATTTCGGTATGGAAATGAAATTATTCAAAGGTGTCGTGGAATTTACCTTGGATGCTTATCAGGAAGTACGCCACAACGTGTTGGCAAATCGCACGACTATTCCCGCTTCCGTGGGTATTGAATTGGCTCCGTTGGATAATATCGGTAAAGCCCGTTCTCGGGGTATTGATTTTTCGGGTAAGGTGCAGCACGCGTTTTCCCCTGATTTTTGGGTGATTTTAAATGGTACGTTGACTTACAATAAGGCTATTTTCATGGAAATTGAGGAGGCTACCGATAAACCTGCATGGCAGCGTAAGAAAGGGAAAGAACTTTCACAGCAAGTTGGGTATATCGCCGAGGGATTGTTTCAAGACCAGGCGGAAATAGATAACTCTCCCCGGCAGGATGGAGATGTGATGCCGGGAGATATTCGTTACCGGGATATAAATGGGGATGGTGTGATTAACGTGAATGATGCCACGTATATCGGTTACCCGGAAACGCCTCGGTTGATTTATGGTTTCTCGGGATTTGTCAACTATAAAAATTGGGAGTTTAGTTTCGCTTTCCAGGGATCGGGAAACCGTTCATTCTTTATGGATCCGGCGGCGATTTCTCCTTTCGCGGGGGATCATGCCATGTTGAAAGCTATATACAAGGATCATTGGTCTGAGGATAATATGTCAGATAAGCCCTTTTGGCCGAGATTGTCCACGTATAATATTACTCAGCACAATCCTTTAGAAGATTGGTATAATGAAGATAACGCTGAAATCAGGAAAAGTACGTACTTCATGCGTGAATGTAGTTTCTTGCGGTGTACGTCGTTGGAATTAGCTTACAATATGCCGAAAATATTGACAGAGAGATGGAAATTGCAGAACGTGAAGTTTTTTGTCCGGGCAAACAATCCGTTCATGTTCACGAACTTTAAAGTGTGGGACGTGGAATTAGGAGAGGACGGGTTTAATTATCCGATTCAAAAGACTTACACGGTGGGATTGAATTTTAGTTTCTAAATTTAACACGTGAATATTATGAGATATTTTTTACACACTATTGTCATTATCTCGATGCTTGTTTCCGGGTGCGATTACTTGGATGTTGTGCCGAAAAACGATATCCAGACAGTTGAAACGATTTTTGAGAAAAAGGAAGATGTTGAGGCATGGTTGAAAACCTGTTATGTTATTTTTCAGCAGCCAATTACGAATATATATGAGAACCCAGCTTTGACAGGAGCGGATGAATTCGTGGCAGGAGATTATGCTAGACGATTATATTTGAAACCAAATAAACTTCATTGGCGTGGCTTCTTTATCGGGGATGGCTTGCAAATGTCATCTGATCCCTACGGGAATATTTGGAAAAACGATTCTTATTATGCCGGAATCCGTTATTGTAATATTTTCTTACAACATATTGATGGCGTGTATAATATGCAGGATAGTGAAAAAAAACTATGGAAAGCGGAAATACAAGCACTGAAAGCCCATTATTATTTTGAATTAATGCGTCATTACGGACCCTTTATTCTTGTTCCCGAGAATATAGAAGCGAATGCGGATATTGATATCATGCAACAACCGCGTTCCCCGCTTGATACTTGTGTGAAGGTGACAGTGGCACTGTTGGATGAAGCATTGAAAGTCCTTCCCTCGATGCAGCAAAAAGGACAGGACCGTTGGGCGTTCCATAGCAAGGAATCGGCAGCGGCATTGAAGGCGCAAGTTTTGTTCTATGCAGCATCTCCTTTGTTTAATGGGAATGCCATATACACGAATTTCACGAATAAAAAAGGAGAACAGTTGATAAGCACGACGTACGATCCAGAAAAATGGAAACGTGCTGCGGAGGCGGTTGATGAGGCGATAAAGATTTGTGAAGATTCCGGCAAAAAATTAGTTACGGGTAATACAAAGGCAACTCCGTTGCTGGGGAAAATAGCCGATATTGAGAATTCGGTGTTGGCTCTAAATTTCGTGAGTGATGAGGCTATATTCATGTTACGAGTGTTGGATACATGGGATGCTAATTACTGGTACACTTGGTTGCTTCCCTATCTTAAAAGTGACGATAATGATTATGATTCTGATAATCTCGGTTGTTTAGGAGCGAGTATGAAGATGGTGGAGATGTATTATACGGAACACGGTTTGCCGATTGATATGGACAAAGAGTGGGATTATACTTCACGCTATCAGATGGGTAAGGAAACAAACCCTCAATATCGTGATGTAGTATCGTTGAACACGGATATGTTGGGATTGCATTTACGTCGAGAACCGCGTTTTTATGCCCATATCGCTGCTGATCGTTGTTATTGGCAACGCGGTAAGGGTGAAAATTATAAACGGGTGGTAACCCCGTACAAGGGAGAGCGTTTCGGGACACAAGCGAACACGATCAATAGTTCTGTTCCACAAAACCTGAGTGGATACTGGGTGAAAAAACATCTTACTTCCGATATTCCTTCAAGGTCTTATTATACTTGGAAAAATCAGGAACGCCCAATGGTTGTTATTCGCTTGGCGGAGTTATATTTAATGAAAGCGGAAGCTTGGAACGAGTATTTGGCAACACCAGATGATGAGCACGTGTATGCGCCGTTGAATAAAGTGCGCGAACGTGCGGGAATCTTAGATGTAGAAACGGCTTGGCAAAATTATTCTAATGTTCCGGAGAAGGTGAAAAGTAAAAATGGGATGCGGGATATTATCCGTCAGGAATGGAATATCGAATTTGCTTTCGAGGGGGTGCGTTTTTGGAATTTACGTCGTTGGTTGACTGCCGCCGAAGAATTGAACACGGCTCTTTACGGTTGGAATATCCTGGGAACGACAGCCGAATCCTTTTATAATAATTATGAGGGACCTCGTGTCGTTTGGGCAAAGCGTGGGTTCGTGTCCCCGAGGGATTATCTTTTTCCGCTCAGGAGTGAAGAGGTGATTATTTCGGGTTGTAAGCAAAATCCGGGATGGTAATGAATTTTAGATTTACGATTTTAGATTGTAGATTAAATTATAAATGTTTGGTTATGAGAAATATATTATTTGTATTATTGTTTTTTGTCTTTTCGGGATGTCAGGATGATGGGGATACTTTCGGGCTCATGATGCCGAAAGACGGGCTCTCTTTTCGTCCGATTGCCGGGGGAGCGGTAATGTATTATAATTTGCCCGAGGATGACGAAACACTTTTTATACGGGTACGTTATAGAGATGCCTACGGGCAGGAGATGTTACGTACGGGTAGCTATGCGTGCGACTCGTTGCTATTGGTCGGTTTCAATGAAGCACGGCAAAATATTCC
This sequence comes from uncultured Butyricimonas sp., assembly GCF_959596855.1. Classification (NCBI taxonomy): domain Bacteria; kingdom Pseudomonadati; phylum Bacteroidota; class Bacteroidia; order Bacteroidales; family Odoribacteraceae; genus Butyricimonas; species uncultured Butyricimonas sp. Next base: position 28,586 of record NZ_CAUFYA010000009.1, on the reverse strand, counting down.
GGCAACGGTTACGCTTTGTAATCGTGCACGGGTGGAATCGGAGCCGATAGAAGTTACTTTTGACACGAAAGACTCCGGGCCGGTTGCTTTTTTTGAAAATGTGAAAGTAGCTTCAAATTGGAATGGATTTACTGTTTCTTACGATGTTACAGGGTATGCCAATGGCATGGCACACGTGCTTTATACTGGGAAAAATCCATTGACACAAGAACCTGATACTCTATTGATCTCCAGTTTCCCGATTATGGAGGGTACGGACACGTTATCTTTCCAAGTACAACAAGAGAGCGAGTCGAACACGGTTGTTATTCGTACCGAGGATTTTCGCGGGTATATGGTGAAGCAAAAGATTTGGGAAAACGTGGAAGCATATAGTACAGAGAAACTTGCCCGTTCTCAATTTGAATTTTTAGATCCCAATAAGTTTTCAAAAAATGATCCGGAGGCACAATTGGGATTTGAATATTTGTTTGACGGTGATATAAAAGGAGAAACATGTTGTTATTTGGCTGATAATGTCTGGAAAACTTATCTTGCCGGCCCGGGTGTTTTTGGAGAAGATTTGTTTATTATTGATTTCAAAGAACCGAAACAAATCGCTCAACTTAGAATTTATTGTATGTTAAATATGAGGGATTTTCCTTATAATTCAATATGGCGCACTGTATATGATAATAAACTGCCTTGTAAATTATCCGTGTATGTTTCTAATAATAAGGATGACAAGGATTCTTGGAAAAAGATGGCTTCGTTTGAGCAGGATCGTGAGATGGATGCTTCCTTGCGTTGGTGCGTGAATGCTGCAACTTCTAATTGGGACACCATGGATGAATCGGAAGTGCGGGCTGCAAAACCGAGTTACATGGAAGTGATGCTTCCGGCTTCCGGTGAGACTTATCAATATTTGAAAGTTGTAGTGGATGATACATTTGAAAATGAAATATATGGTGGTTCCGGAAATGATACGGAATACGTGACCATGCACGAATTGGAAATTTTTACCAAAAAAGATTGAGTTATGAGGATGAAAACATATTTCTGGATATTATTCTTTGCCCTGCTTGGAACGGGGTGCGAGAGTCTTGAAGACACGTATAGCGATTATGCCGGCGATGGCACCATTCGTTACCTTGGTATGTGTTCGGATTTATCCGTGACTCCCGGTTGGAAGCGGTTAGTTGTGAAATGGACGAACAATGTGGACCCGGTTATTGACAAGATAAAAGTCACGTGGAAATTGAATGATAAACGGGATTCGTTATTTTTGGATGTCACTGAAACGGAATGCAATATACCCGAATTGGAAGATGGAAATTACGAGATATCGGTTACCGGGATAGACAAAAAGGGGAATACATCCTTGCCCGTTTCTGTTTACGGGCGTCCGTACACGTCTAATCATGAAGTGATACTCAGTTTTACCCGATTGGTAACGAAACATTATTTCGTCAAGAATCGTTTGATTATCTTTTGGACAAACTGGCAGGAGGGGATAGAAACGGCCGAGTTGAATTACTATTTGGCATCCGGGGAACCGAAAAATTTACCCTTGACCAAGAAATTATTAGATGAAGAGCCGTATTATTTGCTCCCGGACGAGATCGATTTAAACCAGCCGGTCACGATCAATCGCACGGGACGGGTGGAAGGATGCAAGGATTTAATCGTTTTCGATCCTCACGAGCTATCACACGAGAAGTTATACACGAGTGATTTCAAGCAAATAGCCAAAGTGAAGTACGGGCAGCAGGAAGTGACGGATGCTTTTGTGAACGGGTTGGAAGAATTGGAGTACGATTACACGATGACTTCTTTTGAGGATATTCTTAATCTCCCTAATTTAAAGAAGTTGGTGTTGGGAAAAAATCGTTATTTGAAAGAAGAGTATCTGAATACTTATACCAGTGTTGACAGTTTGAAACTTAATAAGTGTGATAGTGAATTGTATGAAGAAGAGCGTAGTCTATTCGCCTTGAAAATGGCAAGTCAACTGAATGGACTAAAAGTGGAACGCTATAATCAACATTATCTCTCGGATCAAACTTTATCCTGCGTGCAAGAAATGGGGAATCCCGTTTTGCCGGAACTCGCTTGTTTGGATGCGAGTGAATGGAAATTCACTTGTAAACCGGAGGACGAGGGGATATATGACTCTTATCTGGAAAATTTGTTTGATGGTGATGTCGACAACTGGTGGCAACCGGAGGCTTTACCGGGAGAGCGTTCGCACGAGATCATCGTGGATTTCGGTAAAAAGATAACGATAAATGGCGTGAAAATCGTGCAGAAAAGCTTTGATCCGAAGTCGGATAAAATGAGTGGGAATTTATTACCTTCTATTATCAAAGTCAAAGTTTCTTCCGATAAGGTGTCTTGGCGTGATGCGATGAATGAAGAGGAAAATACGTTGGGGGCTACAAATGGAGAAACGACAATTCTTCGCTTCCCTTCACCTTTGACAACACAATATTTACAATTTATTGTCAATGATAATATTTACGGGAACAATTTTTCTGTAGCATTGAGTGAGATAGGAATATTTTAATTTTTATAATTGGTGCGTGCGAAGAGGGAGTTGACTTATTTTCAACTCCCTCTTGTTTTAAATTTGTATTAATGAGGAAAGGCATTTCTATTTAAGTAATAAATATTGATTTGACGATTATTCTTTGTATGTGAGATAATCGGTCATGCCCGTCGGTGATTTTTTCATGAGGCATAAATTTAATTGTCAATGAAAACAGATTTATCGGGTGTAAGTGCACCTTTGAGGGTGTCACCGCTGGTGGCAGATGGCTTGCTTATTCGTCAGGACGAGTATTACAAGAAATATTTTTATGCCGAAATCCTTTGGATAGAGGCATCGGGTAATTATTGTTATTTTCATTTTAAAGATAAATCCCGGATTACCGTGGCGTGCCGTTTGGGTAGCGTGGAGTGGCAACTACCAGACGCCTATCTTGTGCGTGTACACCGTGGTTTTATCCTGAACCTGCGTTATGTCGACACGTGGGCGGGTAACTCCTTGCGAGTCGGGGAGAAATGGTTCCCAGTGGGGGACTATTACCGGAAAAGCGTGTTGGCTTGTTTTAATATACTGGATACTTCCCGGGAAAACCCGAAAAGGGGTAACGAGGAGTAATCGTGTAATTTAATATTCACCGGTCTCGTGGATAGATTTATCGACGGGTGCCGGTGAATATGTTTCAGGTGTTAACACGATACACGAGGTTGGAGGAACCCGATGAATTCCCGGTGAAGACAGGGAACAAATTCCTTTTAAACTCCTTTCAAACTCCTTTCAAAGACCTTCGGGAAGGTTTTTGAAAAGAGTTTGATGTGAAAGGGAAGGGAAAATGTGAGTTTATTTGTTTATAAGTACGGCTAACCTTCTCACTGTCTTGCCTTTTTTTGAAAAAAAAGATAGAATTGTTTGGTGGTGAAATATAAAGTTCGTACATTCGCGAGCCAAATTGAATAAAAGTAACTAATTTAAAAGTACTTGTATGCCAACTATTCAACAGTTAGTAAGAAAAGGAAGAACAAAAATCCAGGACAAAAGCAAGGCTCCGGCTTTGGATGGTTGTCCGCAAAGACGCGGGGTCTGTGTTCGTGTGTACACGACAACCCCGAAGAAACCGAACTCAGCGATGAGAAAGGTTGCCAGAGTTAGATTAACCAACGGAAAAGAGGTAAATGCTTACATTCCGGGAGAAGGACACAACTTGCAAGAGCACTCTATCGTTTTGATTAGAGGTGGTCGTGTGAAAGACCTTCCGGGAGTTCGTTATCACTTGGTTCGCGGTACATTGGATGCTGCCGGTGTCAACGGTCGTTTACAGAGTCGCTCCAAGTATGGTGCCAAGAGACCGAAAAAAGGTGCTGCTCCGGCCGCTCCCGCTAAAGGTAAGAAAAAGTAAGAATTAACAGGAGTTGTTTATGGGTTGTTCCCGAAAAGTTGAGTAAATGGTCGTGAGACCGTTGAAGACCGGAAAGGGCAGCGAACGAACAAATTCGTAAACTAGAAGAGATGAGAAAGAGTAAACCAAAAAAGAGAATCCTGTTACCGGACCCGAAGTTTAACGATGTATTAGTAACTCGGTTCGTTAATGATTTGATGGTAGACGGAAAGAAGTCTATCGCGTTTAGAATTTTCTACGATGCTATTGATATCGTGGAAGAAAAAATAGGTAAAAAAGAAGAAAAGCCAGCGTTGGAAATCTGGAAACAAGCTTTGGAGAATATCACTCCGCAAGTTGAGGTGAAGAGTCGTCGTGTAGGTGGTGCTACGTTCCAAGTGCCGACGGAAATCAACCCGATGAGAAAAAGAGCTCTCTCCGTGAAAAATATGATTCTGTTCTCTCGCAAAAGAAGCGGTAGAAACATGGCAGAGAAATTAGCTGCTGAAATCATGGCTGCATACAAGGAAGAAGGAGCGGCTTATAAAAAGAAAGAGGATATTCACCGTATGGCTGAAGCCAACAGAGCTTTTGCACATTTCAGATTTTAATTGAAGGGATAGAAAGAAGATGGCAAAAAGAGATTTACATTTTACAAGAAACATCGGTATCATGGCTCACATCGATGCCGGGAAAACCACAACGACTGAGCGTATCCTGTATTTCACGGGGGTAAACCACAAGATTGGTGAGACTCACGATGGTACGGCTACCATGGACTGGATGGTGCAGGAGCAGGAGAGGGGTATCACCATTACTTCTGCCGCTACCACTTGTTTCTGGAATTATCAGGACCAGCAATATAAAATTAATATTATTGATACCCCGGGACACGTTGACTTTACCGTTGAGGTTGAGCGTTCATTGCGTGTGTTGGACGGTGCTGTTGCATTGTTCTGTGCCGTGGGCGGAGTGGAAGCACAATCGGAGACCGTTTGGCGTCAGGCAAACAAGTACGGGGTTCCGAGAATCGCTTTCGTGAACAAAATGGACCGTTCAGGTGCTGACTTCTTCAAGGCAGTACGTGAGATCCGCGAGAAATTGAAAGCTAACCCGATTCCATTAGTGTTGCCTATCGGAGCAGAAGAGAATTTCGAGGGAATAATCGATTTGATCGAGATGAAGGCTTACGTGTGGGAGAATGGATCGAAGGATGCAACAATTAAAGAAGTTCCGGCTAATTTATTAGCGGAAGCTCAAGAATGGAGAGAGAAGTTGGTTGAGGCTGCCGCTGTTCAGGATGAGGCTTTGATGGAACGTTTCTTCGAGGATCCAGATTCTATCACGGTTGAAGAATTGAAAGCCGTGGTTCGTAAAGCCGTTATCGCTATGGATTTCTGTCCGGTGATGTGCGGTTCTTCATTCAAGAACAAAGGGGTTCAGAATTTGTTGGATGCTGTTATCGCTTATTTGCCGCACCCGCTGGATATTCCGGCTGCTGCAGGTAAAAGACCGGGAACAGAAGAATCCGTGACTTTCGAGATTGATCCTGATGCTCCGCTTTCTGCGTTGGCATTCAAGATCGCAACTGACCCGTTCGTGGGACGTTTGTGCTATACACGTGTTTACTCCGGTAAAATCGAGGCCGGTTCATACGTTTACAACCCGCGTACAGAGAAGAAAGAGCGTATTTCTCGTTTGTTCCAGATGCACTCCAATAAACAACAGCCTAAGGATGTGATCGAGGCTGGTGATATTTGTGCTTGCGTTGGATTTAAAGATATTCGTACCGGAGATACTTTGTGTACCGAGGAAAATCAAATCGTACTTGAAAGTATGACATTTCCGGAACCGGTGATCGGTATTGCTGTTGAGCCACTTACGCAGAAAGATACGGATAAGTTAGGTATGGCTTTGGCTAAATTGGCTGAAGAAGACCCGACTTTCCGCGTGAAGACTGACGAGGATTCAGGGCAAACCGTGATTAGTGGTATGGGTGAGCTTCACTTGGATATTATCCTTGACCGTTTGAGACGCGAGTTTAAGGTTGAATGTAACCAAGGTGCTCCTCAGGTTGCTTACAAAGAGGCTATCAACGGAACGGTTGAACATCGTCACGTATTCAAGAAGCAAACCGGAGGTCGCGGTAAGTTCGCTGATATCATCTTCAGAATGGAACCGGCAGAAGACGGCAAAGAAGGTTTGACTTTCGTGAACGAGGTGAAAGGTGGTAATATCCCGAAGGAATTCATCCCGTCTGTAGAGAAAGGATTCAAGGATGCCATGGTAAACGGTGTTTTGGCCGGATACGAGTTGGTAAGCTTGAAGATTACTTTGCTTGACGGTTCGTTCCACCCGGTTGACTCTGATGCTTTGTCTTTCGAAATGGCCGCTAAGATCGGTTACAAGGAAGCAGCACAGAAAGCGAAACCGGTGTTGTTGGAGCCGATTATGAAACTCGAGGTGGTAACCCCGGAAGAGTACATGGGAGATATTATCGGTGACTTGAACCGTCGTCGCGGACAAGTTGAAGGAATGGAGTCAAGAGCCGGAGCTCGCGTGATCGAGGCCAAAGTGCCGCTTTCAGAGCAATTCGGTTACGTGACCGTTTTGAGAACTTTGTCTTCCGGTCGTGCAAGTTCATCCATGGAGTTCTCGCATTACGCTGAGGTACCGAAGGGCATTGCCAAGGAAGTTGTAGAGAAGAATAACGGTAGAGTAGAATTATTGTAAGAATTTTGGATTAGTGATTTACGATTCAAGAGTGATCGAGAGTCGTAAATCTTAAATCATAAATCATAATTAAAAACATGAGCCAAAAAATCAGAATTAAGTTGAAATCTTACGATCACAACTTGGTTGACAAGTCTGCAGAGAAGATTGTAAAGACAGTAAAGGCTACCGGCGCAGTGGTAAGCGGACCGATTCCGCTTCCGACTCACAAGGGTATTTTTACTGTAAACCGCTCTACGTTCGTGAACAAAAAGAGCCGTGAACAATTCTTGGTATGCACGTTCAAAAGATTGATCGACATCTACAGTTCTACTGCAGGTACGATCGACGCTTTGATGAAACTAGAGTTACCGAGCGGTGTTGAAGTAGAGATTAAAGTATGATAACGGCGAAAACCTATGTCGTTATTAGAGAGATTGAAAACCTATTTTTAAAAAGAGAAAAAAAGAGATGCCAGGTTTAATTGGAAAAAAAGTCGGAATGACTTCCGTATTCAGTGCCGAGGGAAAAAGTGTTCCATGCACTGTGATTGAGGCCGGTCCATGTGTTGTAACTCAGGTAAAAACTGTAGAGAAAGACGGTTACACAGCACTTCAGTTGGGTTTTGATGACAAAAAAGAAAAACACACAACGAAGCCGCTAAGTGGACATTTTAAGAAGGCAGGCACAACTCCGAAAAGAAAGCTCGTTGAGTTTTCAGGGTATGATGTCGAGTACAAGTTAGGAGATGTAATTGACGTGAAACTGTTCGAGGGAACAGAATACGTTGATGTTGTAGGGACCAGCAAGGGAAAAGGATTCCAAGGTGTTGTGAAACGCCACGGTTTTGCTGGAGTTGGAGAGGCTACTCACGGTCAGCACAACCGTCAGAGAAAGCCGGGATCTATCGGTGCTTGTTCTACACCGTCACGCGTTTTCAAAGGAATGCGCATGGGTGGACAAACAGGTGGTGATAGAATAACGGTTCAGAATCTGGAAGTGTTGAAGGTGATACCCGAGAATAATTTGTTATTGGTGAAGGGTTCTATTCCCGGAGCTAAAGGTTCATACGTAATTATCGAGAAGTAATGGAGTTAAGTGTATTAAACATTGCCGGACAAGAGACAGGCAGGAAGATAGAGTTAAATGACGCTATCTTCGGGATTCAGCCTAACGAACACGCTATCTATCTTGATGTAAAGCAGTTTTTAGCGAACAACCGCCAAGGAACCCACAAGTCAAAACAAAGAAACGAGATTTCCGGTAGTACCCGCAAGCTGAAAAAGCAAAAAGGTACCGGTGGTGCCCGTGCTGGTGGTATCAAGAACCCTCTGTTCAGAGGTGGTGGTAGAGTGTTTGGACCCGTACCAAGAGATTATAGCTTCAAATTGAACAAGAAGCTGAAAAGATTGGCCCGTAAATCAGCGTTATCTGTGAAAGTTGCTGAAAATGCAGTTACTATTGTTGAGGATCTCAACTTCGAGGCACCGAAGACAAAACAGATGGTACAGCTGTTGAATAACCTGAAATTAGGTGATCGGAACATCCTGTTGGTGACGAACGAGATGAACGATAACGTTCTGTTATCCGCTCGTAACTTGCAATATTTGGATGTGATGAGAGTTAGCGATCTTGCAACTTACAATATCATGAGAGCTAAGAATCTCGTGTTCGTTGAAAGTTCGGTGCAGGGCCTGAATGAAATGTTCAATCTTAATGAAGAGTAAGACATGCAAGTGATATTTAAGCCCATTTTGTCAGAGAAAATGACAGCATTGACTGACAAGCAGAACAGAGTAGCGTTTGTTGTAAACAAAGCAGCGAATAAATTAGAGATTAAGAGAGCAGTTGAAGCAATGTACAGCGTGACCGTGAAGAATGTAAACACGATGGTGTACCAGGGAGATGCAAAATCCCGTTACACGAAAGCAGGTGTTATCTCCGGAAGAACCGCTTCATTCAAGAAAGCAATTGTGACCTTAGCAGAAGGTGATAGTATTGATTTTTTTAGCAATATTTAATTAAGATGGCTGTAAGAAAATTAAACCCTGTAACTCCTGGTCAGAGACATAAGGTAGCGATTACCTTTGATCAGTTGACTACAGATAGACCTGAGAAATCATTGTTAGGACCGAAGAAAAGAACCGGTGGACGTAACCATTCCGGTAAAATGACAATGAGATATATAGGTGGTGGTCATAAACAAAGATACAGAATAATAGATTTCAAACGCGACAAGGATAATGTTCCGGCTCGTGTTGCAACGATCGAGTACGATCCCAATCGTACGGCGAGAATTGCTCTATTGGTGTATGCAGACGGAGAAAAACGTTACATCGTGGCACCGGACGGGTTGCAAGTTGATCAAACCGTGATGAGTGGTGCAGGTGTTGCTCCGGAAGTAGGTAATTCTTTGTTCTTATCTGAAATCCCACTAGGTACAATCATTCATAACATCGAGTTGAGACCGCAACAGGGAGCCGTGATGGCTCGTAGTGCCGGTTCATACGCTCAGTTAGTGGCAAGAGACGGCAAATACGTTTCTATCAAATTACCTTCCGGTGAGGTTCGTATGGTGTTGGCAGCTTGTCGCGCCACAGTAGGTACGGTGTCTAACTCCGACCACGCTTTGGAACGTTCAGGTAAAGCCGGTCGTACGCGCTGGTTAGGTCGCAGACCTCGCGTGAGAGGTGTCGTGATGAACCCGGTTGATCACCCGATGGGTGGTGGTGAAGGCCGCGCTTCAGGAGGACATCCTCGCTCAAGAAAAGGCTTGTTGGCTAAAGGATACAAGACTAGAGCTCCGAAGAAGCACTCTAGCAAGTATATCATAGAAAGAAGGAAAAAATAACTGATTAATTATTGATGTTATGAGTCGTTCGTTAAAAAAAGGCCCTTTTATAGATTTCAAGCTAGAGAAAAAAGTATTGGTGATGAATGAGTCCAATAAGAAATCGGTTGTTAAAACCTGGGCTCGTCATTCCATGATTTCTCCGGACTTCGTAGGGCACACTATCGCTGTACACAACGGTAATAAATTTATCCCGGTATTCGTGACTGAAAATATGGTAGGTCACAAATTGGGTGAATTCGCTCCGACGCGTACATTCAGAGGCCATGCTGATAAGAAGAAAAGGTAATGCATGGTAAGGTTGAACTAAAGAAGATGTATTAAAATGGGTGCAAGAAAAAGATTAAGAGCAAATCAGAATAAAGAAGCCAAAAAAGAGAAGGCTTTTGCAATTCTTCGCGATTGTCCTACATCTCCTCAAAAAATGAGATTGGTGGCAGACTTGGTTCGCGGGGTAGATGTACAGAAAGCTTTGGATATGCTTAAGTTTTGTCCTAAAGAAGCTGCTCGTAAGGTTGAAAAGCTGTTGCTTTCAGCGATTGCAAACTGGGAACAGAAGAACGAAGGGAAGCGTGTTGACGAAGCTGCCCTGTTCGTGAAAGAGATTTTCGTTGACGGTGCAGGTATGTTGAAAAGACTTAGACCGGCCCCGCAAGGAAGAGCACACCGGATTCGTAAACGTTCAAATCACGTGACGATCGTGCTGGGAAGCAAGACAGCTGTAGAAAACATTACAAAAGAATAGTTACATGGGACAGAAAGTTAATCCAATAAGCAATAGATTAGGAATCATCAAAGGATGGGATTCTAACTGGTTTGGCGGTAAAAACTATGGCGATAAATTGGTGGAAGATTACAAGATCAGAAAGTATCTGAACGCCCGTCTCGCTAAAGCAGGAATCGCTAAAATTGTTATCGAGAGAACTTTGAAACTCATCACTATCACGATCAACACCGCTCGTCCGGGTATTATCATCGGTAAAGGAGGTCAGGAAGTTGACAAGTTGAAAGAGGAGTTGAAGAAGATCACCGATAAGGAAGTTCAAATAAATATCTTCGAGATCAAGCGTCCGGAATTGGATGCCGTGATCGTGGGTAATAACATAGCTCGTCAGTTGGAAGGCCGTGTAGCTTACCGTAGAGCTATCAAGATGGCTATCGCTTCAACCATGAGAATGGGGGCGGAAGGTATCAAAATTTTGATCTCCGGTCGTTTGAACGGTGCGGAAATGGCGAGAGCCGAAATCTATAAGGAAGGTAGAATTCCGTTGCACACGTTCCGTGCTGATATCGACTACGCTCAGGCCGAGGCTTTGACTACCTACGGTCAGCTGGGTATTAAAGTTTGGATTTGCAAAGGAGAGGTTTACGGTAAACGCGAACTGGTTCCGAACGCACTGGTAAGTGCTCCGAGAGAGAACAACCGTCCGAACAATGCCGGCAAAAAAGGCGGGTTTAAAAAGAGAAAAAAATAGTCTTTTAACTTTTAAACAGATCAAGAGCTATGTTACAGCCAAAGAGGACTAAATACAGAAGGTCGCAGAAAGGGAGAATGAGAGGGAATGCCCAAAGAGGACATGAACTGGCATTCGGATCTTTCGGGATCAAGGCGTTGGAGAACATGTGGATCGAACAGCGCCAGATTGAAGCAGCCCGTGTTGCGGTAACTCGTTACATGCAAAGACAGGGTCAGATATGGATTCGTATATTTCCAGATAAACCTATTACTAAAAAACCCGCTGAGGTTCGTATGGGTAAGGGTAAGGGATCTCCGGAAGGATTCGTTGCTCCGGTTACACCGGGACGTATTCTTTTCGAAGCAGATGGAGTACCTTATGCAATCGCTAAAGAAGCATTGCGTTTAGCGGCTCAAAAGTTGCCCATCGCTACGAAGTTTGTGGTTAGACGTGATTATTCCGAGTAGTCGTTGACTATTTGAATTTCGAAACGAAAAAATGTAAGAGAAATGAAACAATCAGAGATTTGTGAATTAACCACAGAAGAGATAAAGGAGAAGATCGCGACAGAGCAATCTACCTTGACGAAGTTGAAGATGAACCATGCTGTTTCTCCTCTTGAGAATCCGATGATTATTCGGGCTACAAGAAGAAACATCGCTAGATTGATGACGGAGTTACGCAAGCGTGAATTAAACAAGTAGTAGAAAAATGGAAAGAAATCTTAGAAAAGAGCGTACCGGTCTTGTGGTAAGCAACAAGATGGACAAGTCTATCACGGTTGCTGTTCACTTTAAGGAGAAGCACCCGATTTACGGGAAGTTCGTCAGCAAGACCAAAAAGTTCACCGCCCACGATGAGAAGAACGAATGTAACATCGGGGATACCGTGAGAATTATGGAAACCCGTCCCTTGAGCAAGACCAAGAGATGGAGATTAGTTGAAATCATTGAAAGAGCTAAGTAATCATGATACAACAAGAGAGTAGATTGACCGTAGCCGATAACAGCGGCGCCAGAGAAGTGCTTTGTATCCGTGTTCTTGGTGGTACCAAGAAAAGATACGCACGCGTGGGCGATAAAATCGTTGTTACCGTGAAGAACGCCATCCCGAATGCTGAGGTTAAGAAAGGTACTGTAAGCAAGGCAGTGGTAGTTCGTGTAAGTAAAGAATACAGACGTCCGGACGGATCTTATATCCGCTTTGATGATAACGCTTGCGTGTTGTTGAACAACGCGGGAGAAATGAGAGGAACTCGTATCTTCGGACCTGTTGCCAGAGAAGTTCGTGAGGGTTATACCAAGATTGTATCTTTAGCCCCCGAAGTACTTTAAGATTTTAGATTTATGATTTTAGATTTTAGATTGAAATAATGATCGGAAGTCTTGAAATCATAAATCGTAAATCATAAATCATAAATAATTTATACGATGAGCAAGAAGTTTCATATAAAGAAAGGTGACTTAGTTCAAGTAAATGCAGGAGAAGACAGAGGGAAACAAGGAAAGGTACTTGAAATGATTCCGGAAAAGCAAAGAGCTATTGTTGAGGGTATCAATCTGGTAAGTAAACATACCAAACCCAACGCCGCTCACCCGCAAGGAGGAATCATTAAGAAAGAAGCTCCAATCCACATCTCCAACTTGAACGTTGTTGACCCGCAAACCGGAAAGCCGACCAAAATCGGACGCCGCCGGAACGCAGAAGGAAAATTAGTGAGATACGCTAAGAGATCCGGTCAGGAGTTGAAGTAAGAATAAATAAAATTGCAGGTTGTTATAGAGCAACTTGCAATTTATGATTTTAATTTGTAGTTTTGCAGCCGCAAAATGAAAATGATATGCCGTGAGGCATTATAACAAATATTATAAATGAAATACGTACCAAATTACAAAAAGAAGTATAGCGAAGAAATTGTACCGACTTTAATGAAGGAGTTCGGATACAAGTCAGTTATGCAGGCGCCCAAATTGGAGAAGATAGTAATCAATCAGGGTGTGGGATCATCCATTCAGGATAAGAAGATCCTTGAGTTTTCAGTGAACGAGATCGCGACCATCACCGGTCAGAAGCCCGTAACTTGTAAATCAACCAAGGACGTTTCTAACTTTAAATTACGTAAGGGCATGCCGATCGGCGTAAGAGTGACTTTGCGTAAAGAACGTATGTATGAATTTTTAGAAAGACTTATTGTTTCCGCGCTTCCGCGTATCCGTGATTTCAAAGGAATCAACAATAAGCTTGACGGAAGAGGAAATTACACTTTAGGAATAGAGGAGCAAATCATATTCCCGGAAATCGTGTTGGACAGTGTTCACAAGATCATGGGTATGAACATCACTTTTGTAACTTCGGCTAATACCGACGAAGAGGCTTTTGCTCTTCTACGAGAATTTGGATTACCATTTAAAAAGAACTAAAAAAAAGCGAAATGGCAAAAGAATCAATGAAGGCCCGTGAGGTTAAGCGTGCAAAATTGGTAGAAAAGTACGCCGCGAAACGAGCTAAATTAAAAGAGGAAGGAGACTACATTGGATTGAGCCTTCTACCGAAAAACTCCAGTCGCGTTCGTTTGCACAACAGATGCAAGCTGACAGGAAGACCGAGAGGGTACATGAGACAGTTTGGTATAAGCAGAATTCAATTCCGCGAGATGGCTTCTGCGGGGCTTATACCCGGAGTTAAGAAGGCTAGTTGGTAATATTTAAAAATTTGAAGAGATGACAGATCCAATAGCAGATTTCCTTACACGCATCAGAAATGCAGTGAAGGCAGGTCATAAAGTAGTGGATATCCCGGGATCAAAGATGAAACGGGAAATGACCAAGATCTTAAAGGAAAAAGGATATATCCTGAATTACAAGTTTGAGCAAGATGGTATCAGAAGCAATATCAAAATCGCTTTGAAGTATCATCCCGAGACGAAAATGCCCGCCATTAGAACATTGACACGTGTTTCAAAACCGGGTCTGAGACGTTACACGAATGTAGAGGACATGCCTCGCGTGCTGAACGGATTGGGTATCGCGATTTTGTCAACGTCATTGGGCGTAATGTCTGATAAAGAAGCTCGCCAAAAGAATGTTGGCGGTGAAGTATTGTGCTATGTTTATTAATAAAAAGGGCGGAAAATGTCACGAATAGGAAAATTACCAATAGATATACCACAAGGGGTTACAGTAACTGTAAATCCTAACAACACGGTCGTGGTAAAGGGTCCGAAGGGAGAACTTTCTCAGGACGTACACGGAGATATGATCGTGAAGGTGGAAGGAACTCAACTTGTTGTTGAGCGTCCGTCAGAAGATAAAGCTCATAAAGCCATGCATGGTTTATATCGTGCTTTGATTCATAACATGGTTGTAGGTGTTTCTGAAGGTTACACGATCAAACAAGAGTTGGTCGGAGTAGGTTACAGAGCGAATGCTGAAGGTCAGGTTCTTGAATTAGGGTTAGGTTATTCACACGGGATCTTCTTGGTGTTACCGAATGAAGTGAAGGTGAGCGTACTCAATGAAAAACGTGCTAACCCGATTATTACGCTGGAAAGTTGCGATAAGCAACTTATCGGTCAGGTAGCGGCCAAGATCCGTTCATTCCGTAAACCGGAGCCTTACAAGGGTAAAGGTATCAAATTTGTGGGTGAAGTTCTTCGTCGTAAGGCTGGTAAATCAGCTAAAGTTTAATCACCTGTAAAAAAGTAATGTTATGGCTTTAACTAAGGTAGAAAGAAGAATAAGAATAAAAAGAAGAATACGTAAAGTAGTCTTCGGAACTGCTGAGAGACCTCGTTTGACGGTGTTCCGTTCAAACAAACAAATTTCTGCTCAGTTGATTGATGATAATGCCGGAAAGACATTGGTTTCAGCAACTTCACTTTGCAAAGAGATTGCTGAAAAGAAAGGCAACAAGACAGAACAGGCACAATTGTTGGGTGCAATGATTGCTGAAAAAGCAAAGGCAGCCGGTATCGAAGCTGTTGTGTTTGACAGAAACGGGTATTTGTATCACGGAAGAGTGAAAGCATTAGCAGATGCAGCTCGTAACGGTGGTCTTAATTTTTAAAAGTAGGCGAGCATGGAACAGAAGATTAATAGTGCAGACTTGGAATTGAAAGACAGATTGGTGGCTATCAACCGCGTAACCAAGGTTACCAAGGGAGGTAGAACCTTCAGTTTCTCTGCAATCGTGGTGGTAGGCGACGAGAATGGTACGGTAGGTTACGGGTTAGGTAAAGCTAACGAGGTAACAACCGCTATTTCAAAAGGTGTTGAAGCCGCGAAGAAAAATTTGATAAAGGTGCCTGTATTGAAAGGAACTCTTCCTCACGAGCAAGAAGCTAAATATAGCGGAGCAACCGTATTTATGCGTCCCGCTTCTTCAGGTACCGGGCTGGTAGCCGGAGGTGCTATGCGTGCCGTATTGGAGAGTGCCGGGATTAAAGACGTGTTGGCAAAATCGAAAGGATCATCTAACCCTCACAACTTGGTAAAAGCTACTTTTGCAGCTTTGAAGTTATTGAGAGATCCCCGAATGATTGCTCAACAGAGAGGCATTAGTCTTGACAAAGTGTTTAACGGATAAAACTGAATGAACGATGGCAAAGATTAAAATTACACTGGTAAAAAGTAGAAGCGGTAGCGATAAGCGTCAGCTTGGTACTTTGAACGCGTTAGGCCTCGGAAGAGTAAACAGTAGTGTTGAACACGAAACCTCACCCCAGATCATGGGTATGGTAGCCAAGGTTAAACACTTGGTTCGCGTTGAGGAAGTAAAGTAATTGTCGAACCTATTTTAAAGATAGTATACAATGGATTTAAGTAGCTTAACACCGGCTGCCGGATCAACTCACAGAGAGAAAAGAATTGGTCGCGGTCAGGGTTCCGGAAAAGGAGGTACTTCTACAAGAGGACATAAAGGTGCGAAATCAAGATCGGGTTATAAATCCAAGATCGGTTTTGAGGGAGGACAGATGCCTTTGCAGAGACGTGTACCGAAATTTGGCTTTAAAAATATAAATAGAGTAGAGTATAAAGCTATTAATGTAGGGATGCTTCAGGATTTGGCCGAGAGAGAAAATCTTACAGTAATTGAAAAAGACGTTTTGATTCAAGCCGGATTAATGTCTAAGAACGATCTTCTTAAGGTATTAGGTGATGGAGCGTTAACTACTAAGTTGGAAGTGAAAGCTAATGCTTTCTCCGCTAAGGCTATAGCAGCTATTGAGGCTGCGGGCGGAACGGTAGTTAAATTGTAAGATTAAAAATTTGGGCGTTTAAAGTTGTTTTTAAAATAGAATTACTATTTTTGAAGCAACTTTAACAAAACCCAGATCAATGCCTTAAAAGAAAGAACTTATGAAGTTATTTGATACATTAAAGAACATTTGGAAAATAGAGGAGCTCAAGACTAGGATTTTAACTACGCTTGGGCTTATTCTCGTTTACAGGTTAGGAACAGAGATCGTACTGCCCGGTATCGACCCTCATGGCTTGCAGGCCTTGAAAGATCAAACTTCCAGCGGCGTTTTAGGCTTGTTGGACATGTTCTCGGGGGGAGCGTTCTCGAACGCGTCGGTATTTGCTTTGGGTATTATGCCTTACATTTCCGCCTCCATCGTGGTGCAGTTATTGGGAATTGCAGTTCCTTATTTCCAGCGCTTGCAGAAAGAAGGAGAGAGTGGAAGACGTAAGATCAACCAAATCACGCGGTACCTTACTTTGGTTATCCTCGTATTACAAGGTTCGGCGTATCTTACAAACTTAAAAGCTCAGGTGCCTGTAGAGGCTTTCGTGTCTACCGGTTTTTGGCAATTCCAACTTCCCTCTATCGTGATTATGGCGGCAGGCTCCATGTTTGTCCTGTGGCTGGGAGAGAGAATCACGGATAAGGGAATCGGTAACGGTGTTTCGATCATCATCATGATTGGTATCATCGCTCGTTTGCCATTTGCTTTCGTTGCAGAAGTAACTTCCAGAGTGACTCAACAGGGAGGAGGATTAGTAGCTTTCCTGATCGAATTGATAATATTGTTTCTCGTGTTCTGCGGTTCCATTCTACTTGTACAGGGAACGCGTAAAGTGCCTGTACAGTATGCCAAGAGAATCGTGGGTAACAAACAATACGGTGGTGTTCGTCAATACATTCCGTTGAAGATCAACGCTGCCGGGGTTATGCCTATCATTTTCGCTCAAGCTATTATGTTGTTGCCGGTATCCTTGATTAATTTCTCCAATGCGGAGGGATTGTCCGGGTTTGCAGCGGCATTCTCTGACTTCACCGGGTTCTGGTATAATTTCACGTTCTTTGTATTGATTGTCGCGTTTACTTATTTCTACACGGCGATCACGGTAAATCCGATGCAGATGTCAGAGGATATGAAGAAGAACGGCGGATTTATTCCGGGAGTAAAACCGGGAAGAAAAACTATGGAGTTCCTTGATACGATTATGTCGAGAATCACTCTTCCGGGATCTATCTTCTTGGGAATTGTGGCTATCCTTCCGGCTTTCGCTCAAATATCAGGCGTGAACCATCAGTTTGCCCAATTCTATGGAGGTACATCTTTGTTGATTTTGGTGGGTGTAGTTTTAGATACATTACAGCAAATCGAGTCTCACTTGTTGATGCGTCACTACGACGGGTTGATGAAGTCGGGACGAATCAAAGGTAAAAATCCTGGCGGACCTGCTGCGTATTAAAGAAAAATATTGTACTTTCGCGACATGATTTTTTTAAAGACACAGGAGGAGATTGAGTTATTGCGGGAAAGCAACCGATTAGTAGGAAAGACTCTGGGTGAGGTGTCCAAACACGTTCGCCCGGGTATTTCGACTTTAGAGTTGGACAAGATAGCGGAAGATTTTATCCGTTCCAACGGTGGCATTCCCGGATTTCTCGGGTATGGAGGTTTTCCGAACACGCTTTGCATTTCAGTGAATGATGAAGTGGTTCATGGGATACCGTCCTCTCGTTGTTTAGAAGAAGGTGATGTCGTATCCGTTGATTGTGGGGTTGTGAAGAATGGCTTTTACGGGGATAGCGCCTATACGTTTGCTGTCGGGGAGATTAGCGATGAAGTGAAAAAACTTTTACAAGTGACGAAAGACAGCTTGTACAAAGGGATAGGACAGGCAGTAGCGGGAATGCGGACAGGAGATATCGGTTATGCCGTACAATCATACGCCGAAGCGAACGGTTTTTCCGTCGTGAGGGAATTGGTAGGACACGGGGTAGGGAAGAATTTGCATGAAGAACCTCAGGTTCCGAATTACGGTCGCCGGGGACAAGGTTGTAAGTTGAAGGTAGGGATGGTGATAGCCATTGAGCCTATGATAAACATGGGAGCGCGTAACGTGTTTCAGATGGCAGACGGATGGACGATCAAGACAAGAGATCATTTGCCGGCAGCCCATTTCGAGCACACGATAGCTATCGGAAAAGGAGAAGCTGATATTTTGTCAACATTTGAATATATAGAAGATTAGGAAATTGTAAATTGCAAATTTTAGATTGTAAATTGGGAAATGAAGGGTTAATTTAAAATCTAAAATCTAAAATCTAAAATTGAATTATGGCGAAACAGCCTTCAATAGAGCAAGATGGAGTGATAACGGAAGCATTGTCGAATGCTATGTTTCGTGTCGAACTGGAAAACGGGCATATCATTACGGCTCATATTTCAGGAAAGATGCGGATGCACTATATAAAAATACTTCCGGGAGATAAAGTGAGAGTGGATATGTCCCCTTACGATCTCACGAAAGGTAGGATAACATTCAGATATAAAAATTAAATTGTAGAGCAATGAAAGTAAGAGCATCTGTCAAGAAGCGTAGTGCTGATTGCAAGATTGTAAGAAGAAAGGGCGTTTTATTCGTCATTTGCAAGAAGAACCCGAAATTTAAACAACGTCAGGGTTGATTATTAATTAAGTAAAAACGTAAAAGAGTTTTATGGCAAGAATCGTTGGTGTAGATTTGCCCTCCAACAAAAGAGGGGAAATAGCTCTAACCTATATCTTCGGTATAGGTAGAAGTAGTGCCAGGACCATATTAGAAAAGGCCGGCATCGATTTTGACACTAAGGTAAAGGACTGGAATGACGATCAACTAGCTGCTGTACGTAAGGTCATCAATGATGGGTACAAAGTAGAAGGAGAGTTGAGAACATCGGTTCAGATGAACATCAAACGACTGATGGATATCGGTTGTTACAGAGGAATCAGACATCGTATCGGTCTTCCCGTAAGAGGACAGAGCACGAAGAACAATGCCCGCACGAGAAAGGGTAAGAAGAAAACTGTTGCTAACAAGAAGAAAGCAACTAAATAATTGATAAGAGATTGAATTATGGCAAAGAAGTCTACATCTAACAAGAAACGGCTAGTTAAAGTAGAGGCCGTGGGACAAGCACACGTTCATTCATCTTTTAATAACATCATTATCTCTATGACGAACGCTAACGGACAAGTTATCTCTTGGTCATCGGCAGGTAAGATGGGATTTAGAGGATCAAAGAAAAACACCCCTTATGCAGCCCAGACGGCAGCTACCGATTGCGGTAAAGTTGCTTTCGACTTGGGTATGAGAAAAGTTAAGGTATATGTTAAAGGACCGGGTAACGGTAGAGAGTCTGCAATTCGTGCGATCCACGCTTGCGGTATCGAGGTTGCCGAGATCATTGACGTTACGCCGCTTCCGCACAATGGATGTCGTCCTCCGAAACGGAGAAGAGTGTAATTAATATATTGGGTGTAATTTTAAAAATCAAATAGAAATGGCTAGATATACAGGACCTAAGTCTAAAATAGCAAGAAAGTTTGGTGAGCCCATTTTTGGACCGGATAAAGCGTTAGAACGTCGTAACTATCCTCCTGGACAACACGGAATAGCTCACCGTAGAAAGAAGATTTCCGAGTACGGAACTCAATTGAAAGAGAAACAAAAAGCCAAATATACTTACGGTTTGTTGGAAAGACAATTCCGTATCTTGTTTGAGAAAGCCGAGAGTAGTAAAGGTGTTACCGGTGAGGTATTGCTCCAATTGTTGGAGTGCCGTCTGGATAATATCGTTTACCGTTTAGGAGTAGCTCCTACGCGTGCTGCTGCTCGTCAGTATGTATCTCACAGACATATCACCGTGAACGGTAAAGTATGCAACATCCCGTCATGTCGCATCCGCCCGGGCGATGTTGTAGCTGTCAGAGAAAAATCCAAATCTTTGGAGGTGATCAATGATTCACTGAGAGGAAATAGAAGTAGCAGATACTCTTGGTTAGAGTGGGATGCTGCCGCTATGAGTGGGAAACTACTTAATGTACCGGAAAGATCAGATATCCCGGAGAACATTAAAGAGCAGTTAATCGTAGAGTTATATTCTAAGTAGTAAAATAAAAATATATATGGCAATATTAGCTTTCCAGAAACCGGACAAAGTAATCATGCTTGAATCAACGGAAAGATTCGGTAAATTCGAATTCCGCCCGTTGGAGCCAGGTTACGGCATCACTATTGGTAATCCACTACGCAGAATTTTGTTGTCTTCTTTGGAAGGCTTTGCGATTACCGGTATTAAAATTCAAGGTGTAGATCATGAGTTCGCGACGATCCCCGGTGTCATCGAAGATGTGACCGAGATTATCTTGAACTTGAAACAGGTTCGGTTGAAAAGAAAAGTGGAGGACGTGGAGTTTGAAAAGCTAACCGTTACTGTTTCCGGACAAGAGACGTTTGCTGCCGGTGCTATGAACCAGTTCCTGAAAAGCTTTGAAGTTTTGAATCCGGAATTGGTGATCTGTAACATGGACACTGCCACGAACCTTGAGATAGAATTAACCATTCAGAAAGGACGCGGTTATGTTCCTGCTTCAGAGAACATGCCTGCAGACGCTGAAATCGGGGTAATTCCTATCGATGCTATTTACACGCCGATCAAGAACGTGCAATACGAAATCGAGAACTACCGCGTGGAGGGTAAGACCGACTACGAACGTTTGGTGTTCGAGATCGAAACCGACGGTTCTATCAACCCGACGGATGCGTTGAAAGAGGCGGCTAAAATTTTGATCCATCACTTCATGTTATTCTCTGATGAAAAGATTACTCTCGAAACAGAGGATAAATATGGAAACGAGGAGTTCGATGAAGAGGTATTGCACATGCGTCAGTTGCTGAAAACAAAATTGGTGGACATGGATCTTTCCGTTCGTGCACTTAACTGCTTGAAGTCGGCTGAGGTAGAAACTTTAGGGGAGCTTGTTCAATTTAACAAGAACGACTTGTTGAAGTTCAGAAACTTCGGTAAGAAGTCCTTGACCGAGTTAGAAGCCCTTCTGGAGAACAACAACCTTGAATTCGGTATGGATGTTGCCAAGTATAAATTAGACAAAGAGTAAGTAAGATGAGACATAATAAGAAAGTTAACCATTTGGGTAGAACTAGCTCGCACAGACACGCGATGCTTTCTAACATGGCTTGTTCTTTGATTCTTCACAAGAGAATCCGAACGACAGTTGCTAAGGCTAAGGCTTTGAAGGTCTATGTTGAGCCGCTTTTGACTAAGGCCAAAAACGACACGACTCACTCTAGAAGAACCGTGTTCTCTTATCTTCGTCGTAAAGAAGTTGTTGCTGAAATGTTTAGTGACATCGCGGAGAAGATTGCTAACCGTCCGGGAGGTTACACCCGTATTTTGAAATTGGGTAACCGTTTGGGTGATAACGCGGAAATGTGTATGATCGAATTGGTTGATTACAACACGACTTACACGGAAGTGAAGAAAGAAGAAGTGAAGAAAACGACTCGTCGTAAGAGATCTACTTCTGCCAAGAAAGAAGCCGCTCCTGTTGCTGAGGCTGCTACTGAAACTCCGGTTGAAGAAGCTCCGAAGACAGAGGAGGAAGCTCCCAAGGCTGAATAATTTGAAATTCAGATATAAAGAAACCCCAGACTCAGGTCCGGGGTTTCTTTGTTTGTAAGGGGTTATAAACTAAAATTCCTCTTCTATGCCATTCATTTCATTCTGTTGGCGTTGTTGTTTTTTGGGGGTGGCTTTCATGTTGCCGAAATTGTAGCTTAGGGTGAAGCGGAATACTTGCCCTTTTCTCCAGCTATCGCTATCTTGACGGAAACCGTTGCCGGAGGTGACACTATGCCAGTTGCGGGAATTAAGGATATCCTGTACGTTTACGCTGAAAGTAACTTTCCGGTTGAAGAACGATTTCCGGGCACCGAGATCTATGCTGTAATTGGATTTCCGGTGTCCTTGGGCAATGATCCGTCTCGAATTATAATTCCCCGTTGCCTGTAGGGAAATAGCGTAGGGAAGCATGGCATTGGCGATCATTTTGGCATTCCACGAGAAATTATCATCTTTTTCCCCTGTTACCGGGGTGTCGGTTCCTTCCGGCGTGTACGAGAAGCCGTCCAGCTTGTTGTAATAGAGATTCATGGTGGTCGTTATATCCAGAAAGCTGAAAAATTTGTTTTTTGCCACGATTTCGGCTCCGGTGGACGACGATCGCGTGATATTGGCGGAAGTGCTTTTCATCACGTCTCCCTCGCGGTAGCGGATACGTTGGATGACATCATCCGTGTTCCGATAGTACGCGGAAAGTGAAAGCGTGTGTTTTTCCCAGTTCTTAATGTAGTTTACCTCGAAGGAGTTGGAGAACTCCGGATCGAGGTACGGGTTGCCATACGAGATATTGAGCGAGTCAGTCATGTTCACGAACGGGTTTAGCTGCCATCCGCGGGGACGGGAAATGCGACGGGTGTAATTTATTTGTACTTCGTTGTCTTTCGGCAGGCTGTACGAAAGAAATACACTGGGGAACAGACTGAAGTAATCATTTTTGTAAGGTTTCACCTCGCTCCGGTGTTCCCCGTAACCCAATGATTTCGTTTCGGTATCCGTGTATTCTCCCCGTAACCCGACTTGTACCCCGAATTGGTTTAATTTGGTCGAATACGTGGCATATAGAGCCTGTATATTCTGGTCGTATATGTATTTGTTGAACAATAGTTCGTCCAGCACGGCAGATGCTTCCGTTGCCCCGGAATAGGTTTCCACGGGACTTTTCCGGTTGCTGAGCGAGCCTTTGTACCCGGCTTCCACTTTACTGTCTTCGCTGAATTTATTTACGTAGTCCACTTGAAATTCCCATGATTGGCTGCGGTTGTCGCTTTCCTGTTGTTGCCATGAAGCGGTTTCTTTTCCTTCCGGGTAAAACGAGTGTTGCTTGTACGTGTCCGTACCGTCCGATTTCCACAAGTCCCATGAAGCGCGGGCAGTGATGTTGCTGTTTTTATTGAATTCGTGTTTATAGTCCAGATTGATATTATTGCCGTTCGACGAATTCTTGGAATGCGTCAGTCGTTCGCTCGTGGTGAAAGATCCCGGCACGTTGCTCTCGTAACGGATCATATTGTCCGATTTCCGATCCCCGAAGTGCGCGAATGCTTCCAGACTCAAGTGATTCTTGGGGGTAAAGTTATAGGTAATTCCCGCGCGGACGAATACCGAGCTACCGTTCCGGTCACTTTTTCCTTTCTGGTTCAAGTAGGAAACGGGGTTACCTGCTTCGTCCGTGTTCGTGCGGTTGGTATTGTCTTCCCCCTCCGATTTCCTTTGCCGGTATCCGGCGTTCAGGTAGGTTTCCACTTTGCCGCTATTGTAGTTTATATTGGCGCTGGCATTATAGCCGCCCTGTGTATCGGCTCCGGTTTGTATGCTTCCGTAATAGCCTGCTTTCCGGTCTTTTTTTAGGATAATATTGATAATGCCTGATGTCCCTTCCGGGCTGAATTTTGCCGAGGGATTGGTGATCAGTTCTATCCGTTCGATACTTTCCGCCGGAATCTGCTCAAGTATCTGTGCTTGGTTATCCGCGGTCAAGCCGGATGCTTTCCCGTTAATCCAGATCGTCACGCTGGAATTACCCCGCAG
The DNA here is from genome assembly GCF_959596855.1 of uncultured Butyricimonas sp. Taxonomy (NCBI): domain Bacteria; kingdom Pseudomonadati; phylum Bacteroidota; class Bacteroidia; order Bacteroidales; family Odoribacteraceae; genus Butyricimonas; species uncultured Butyricimonas sp. The sequence continues at coordinate 4,719 of NZ_CAUFYA010000009.1, read as the reverse complement.
GGAGATTTCCCCCTCGTTGTCCACTTCCACGGAGGGAATATTGCCGAGAATATCACTTGCCGATCCTCCCGCTTGAGAGATGTTAGAGGCCACGTCAAAAACCTTTTTATCAATCTCGAACCTCATTTGAGCGCGTTGCGCGACTACTTGAACTTCGCTGATTGCTTGGGCATCTTCCTCCAGAAGGAGGTTGCGCAGGTTGATATTTCTCTCTTTCGAGGAGATCGTGAACTCCTTTTCTAGCGTCCGATACCCGATATAGGATGCGGAGAGAATATAAGTACCGTTTTTAATTCTACTCAAGTGGAACACTCCGGTGGAGTCGGTCACTGTTCCCGTGACTAACGTTTTGCCGGAATCTTTTGTCCGGATACTTACGTTTACAAACTCTAGGGCTTCTTTTGTCTTCGCGTCGATAATCTTCCCCTTGATACTTCCCGTTTGTCCGGTTTGCGAGAACACGGCAGTGCCCAATAAGACAAGGAAGATAGTCAAGACGACATCTTTCATTTTACTCATACACTTTATACACAATTTTGAACATTCCTCGGAGAAAGACAAGTCAATTGTAGATTTTAAATTCTAAGTTTCAAATCGCTTGTATCCTTGATCTTCCTCCGTGACAATAAGACAAATTTAATCGGAAAAGGTTTATAATGTCCTTGAAGTTTACTTTATACCTTTCTTTTTTTACGTTAGAAGAGGTTGTTAAAATAAAAAATTTCCCAAAATGAAGATAGTAACCAGCTCTCCGTCTGCTTCGCATCCTCCTTCTCTATAAACAGAGGAGGAGCTGGAATACAGTCTTGAACGTGGGAAAAGAGGTATATAGAGAGGAACTGTTTATAGTGGAGGTTGTGGTAGTGGTTTTATTCAGAAGTGATGTCCTCGATAGATTCTTGACTTTATGCATTTTATAAACTTTAAAAACTTTATAAACTATTTCGGGTGACTTTTTCGTTTGTTTTACGTACCTTAGTCACAACAATTTATTTACCAACTTTTTAAAGTAAAGAAGAATGTACATTACTGAAGTTATAGGAAGAGAAGTGTTGGATTCCAGAGGGAACCCGACAGTAGAAGTAGATGTTCTTTTGGAATGTGGAGTGATGGGACGTGCTGCTGTGCCGTCCGGGGCATCCACCGGAGAACATGAAGCATTGGAATTGCGTGACGGTGATAAAAAAAGATATGGCGGTAAGGGTGTGACCAAAGCCGTGAATAATGTAAACACGGTGATTGCCGATGCGTTGTTGGGAATGGAAGTGACGGATCAAGTCGGTATTGACCGGACGTTGCTTGAACTTGACGGAACCCCGACCAAGAGTAATTTGGGCGCCAATGCTTTGTTGGGCGTATCTTTGGCTTGTGCCAAGGCTGCTGCCAATGCTTTGGAGATGCCGTTGTACCGTTATATCGGTGGGGTAAATGCTAAAGTTTTACCGGTTCCGATGATGAATATTATTAACGGGGGGTCTCATTCCGACGCTCCGATTGCTTTTCAGGAGTTTATGATTCGTCCCGTGGGGGCGGAATCTTTCCGTGAGGCTTTGCGTATGGGCGCCGAGGTTTTCCATAGTTTGAAAAAAGTACTTCACGATAGAGGATTGAGTACGGCTGTCGGCGACGAGGGTGGTTTCGCTCCCGCGTTGAAAGGGACAGAGGATGCGTTGGAATCTATTATAAAGGCTATCGAGGCTGCCGGGTACAAGGCGGGCGAGGATGTAATGATTGGTTTGGATTGCGCTTCTTCCGAGTTCTACAAGGATGGTATTTATGACTATTCCAAGTTCGAGGGGGCCACGGGTGCCAAACGTACTTCCGCGCAACAAGTGGATTATCTGGAAGAGTTGATATCCCGTTATCCGATCGATTCTATCGAGGACGGAATGAGCGAGAATGACTGGGATGGCTGGCAATTGCTGACAAAACGTATCGGTGACCGTTGCCAATTGGTAGGTGATGACCTGTTCGTGACCAACGTGCAATACTTGAAGAAAGGTATTGATATGGGGTGCGCCAATTCTATCTTGATTAAGGTAAACCAGATCGGTACTTTGACCGAAACGTTGGATGCTATCGAGATGGCTCATCGCGCAGGTTACACTTCGGTGACTTCACATCGTTCCGGGGAGACGGAGGATGCCACGATTGCCGACATCGCTGTTGCCACGAACTCCGGTCAGATCAAGACAGGTTCATTGAGCCGTTCCGATCGTATGGCAAAATACAATCAATTGCTTCGTATCGAGGAAGAATTGGGTGATAGCGCTCAATTCCACGGTCGTAAGTTTTCTAAGTAGATTACGAATTTTATAAAATAGTGAAAGTGTCCTGATGAAGGGCACTTTCACTATTTTTATCGTGTAACTTGCCATTGGAGATGGTGAAAAATAATGGCAGATGTGAATAATGGAAAGATATTTTTCTTAAACTTGTTGTTTAAATGTACAAGTGTGTTGCAATAATCGTGTGTTATTGTAATGATTATCAATCTAAATAGCAAGAATTATGAAAAAGTATTTAGCTGAAATGATCGGAACGATGGTTTTGGTGCTTATGGGATGTGGGAGTGCGGTGATTGCCGGAAGTGAGATCGGTTTCTTGGGTATTGCGTTTGCATTTGGTTTGTCCGTGTTGGCAATGGTTTACACGATTGGTAGTATTTCCGGTTGCCATATCAATCCGGCGATTACGTTGGGTGTGCTCTTGGCGGGACGAATGAGTGGCAAAGATGCCGGTATGTATATGTTGTTTCAAGTCATCGGTGCCCTTATCGGTTCGGCGATTCTTTACGTGATTTCTTCCGGAATGGGATTGGAAGGAACAGGTGCGAACATGTACGGGGAAGGTAACGCGGTGCCTGCTTTCGTGGCGGAATTTGTCTTTACCTTTATCTTTATTCTGGTTGTACTGGGGTCTACCAGTGCCAATGCACCTGCCGGGTTTGCCGGGCTGGCTATCGGTCTCGCGTTGGTGTTGATTCATATTGTTTGTATCCCCGTGACGGGAACATCCGTGAATCCGGCAAGAAGTATCGCTCCGGCGTTGTTCGAGGGTGGTAAGGCGTTGAGCCAATTGTGGCTGTTTATCGTGGCTCCTTTCTTGGGTGCTGTTTGCGCTGCCGGGGTATGGAAATATTTCGAGTGCCAGAAATGTAAATAAGATCAATATGTGATTTGATACGAAAAGTTTTTAGGGCTATAACCCTAAAAACTTTTCTTTTTTAGATACTTTTTAGGGGTATAACCCTAAATCAGTTTCTCCTGTCCCATTGTCGTTTAAGCCAAGCGACGATGATGGAACTTAGTACACCGCCCAGCAGGCTGACCGTTCCCGCGATCAGACTGTCTGCTATTTGCGAGAGAAAGGTGTTGATGCTGAGGGTGAAGAACATGCCGGTAAGAAAATAATTCATACAATTGAAAATTGAAAATTGAAAGTTGAAAATTGAAAATGAAAAATTCCGGCCGCCCGAGAGCGATGCCTGTGCGGCCGGAATCTGAAATCTAAAATCGTAAATCACTGAATCAATAAGCTGTCGGAAGCGCTTCTACCGTTTTTCGTGGTGGCGAAGCAATAGACATGGACTTTTGAGGCATCCCAGTCTTCCGGGAGGGCGTAGCTGGTGCTGCCGCTTTCTCCCCGGTCACGGAGTGCGACCAGTTTGGTGCGGTTCATGGTTTCCTCGAGCAAGACGGCGTACACTTTGTCATTCGGGAGGGCAAAACCGTCTTCGCTTTCTTGTGTTTCTTGCATGAACGAATACTTCTTCGTCTCTTCGGTGTACTCTGCGCTTACTTTGGGAGGGTAGAGCATACCGTTTCCCAGCAATAAATGCTCGTAGTCGATCGTGGTGTTATACTTTTCGTCAACCACGATAGCGCCCATGTTGGCGGCGGTGAAGGCATTCGAGGGTGAGCCTTTGCCGATTCCCGCGAATCCTTTCCGGATGACGGGCAGCGCTCTCCGGACGATTGCCGTCAAGGCTTTCATTCGGGCTCGCTGTGCCAGTATTTCCGGGGTTTTGACATCTTTGCGGGCGAAGATTTTCGCCTTTGCAATGTTTTGTTTGTTCACGTAACATGTGGTTACGTTACCTACTGAGTTTCTGATTTTTCCGAGTAAATAGGAATTGAATTTTGCCATAACTTAATAATTGAAAGTTGAAAATTGAAAATGAATTTTGCACCCTTTGCATGGATCCGATACATCGGATGCAAATTTTTTAATATTGAACCTGTAACTTGTTACTCGCTCCTGCCGAGTAACAAACTCTCCAACGTGATCTCCGGGAGTGCGGGACCCGGATCGAGTTTACGGGAGGTGATGTCCGAGTGGTGCAGGATGTGGTAGATGGGGTATGCGGAGATTAGCAGGCGACATACTTGGCGCAGGGTTTCAACTTGTGCGTCGGTGTATTTGTGCCAGTACGTGAGTTTGTCGTTCGCGTAGTCCGCGTAGACCTCGGAAGGCATTACTTCCGCCCCACATTCGGCGAAAAAACGTTCGCCTTTTCTTTGCAGTTTTCCGAGGTTGTCGAGTTCAATGCCGATAGAGAAATGATTGAATTCGGCACGTCCCCGGTAGTAGCTGCGCCCGGCGTGCCATGCCTCCACGTTGAAGGGCACGAGTTGGATGAGCTCCCCGTCACGGGCGATCACGAGGTGGGCGGATGCTCCCACGTCGGGGCGGCAAAGATAAAGTGCTGATGATAGG